>NZ_PYHV01000017.1:48419-107844 GCF_004766475.1 Pseudoalteromonas sp. KS88 | reverse complement strand
GTTTAAAGAGGATCCCTCATTTCTAAAAAGGTTATATGCAATTTCAAGTTTTTTAGCTATTTCTTCATTGTTCATTATTGACTAATACCTGTATTTATTTTCCCAATAAAGTAACATAGATCATAATTAAATAAGAGCCATTAGCATGATAATCTATGAGTATTGAACGAGAACTTTAAACATAAATAAGGAACAATCATGTGCTACATTAAACACCTGAGTGAAGATGTAAGCGCTAAGCCAATGAGAACGACTGTATTATGATTAATAGTTTGTATTTAATAGCACTAGTAGCAGTAGCAGTAGCAGTAGCAATGCTTTGTTTATTGGCCATAACAGTTTTAAAAATTAAAGATTGGTTTATAAGAAAAGACGTGTTTGTTCATAATATGCATGCGATGAATTCTGTTATGCCATATTTCTATATTGAAGACACTAAGAATGTACTTTTATACTTTAATAAAGCATGTCTTAATACGTTTAAAGTTTTTTGCAATGAACCGAGTGGGTCTTTAAATGAAATTAACTCTTTAGCGCAGTACATGTTTTGCATAAATGATGAAGTATCGGATACTTCTCAATCATTAAGTTTTTGTATATTAGTACCTAATAACTCAGGGTCACTAATCAAACTTGAATGCACCAAAATTCCTTACTTAAATAATGTAGGCAAGACAGCTGGTGTTATCACTTTTTTAAAGGAAATAAAATCAGCTGTTAATGATCGCGTATTCAAAGTTTCGATGTTTGAACAAGATGCTGAGCTTGTAAATCATTTCTCAGATGGCCAGTGTCAGTTTGAGTATTTCTCTAATGGAGAAGGGCGTTTTAGAGCTTTATCTTCTGGGGCGGAAGACTTGCTTGGCTTGAACTCCAGTTCAATTAATAAAACAGGTATAACAGGGTGTATATCGCCCGCTATCTGTGATGAAGATAGAGTAAACATAGCTCGTGCTTTTAAAAGTGTTGATAGCGATACTAATAAACTGACGTGTTCATTTCGTTACAATTCAAAAGGGGAAATACGCCAATGTAAGTTTATTGCGATTAGAGATTTCACATTAAGCGGACCATCGCAAAGCAGTTTATGGCATGGAATTTTTATAGACTTAGGCCTTGTAAATACTGTTGCTCAATCGAACGAAAATTTGCCTCCACCGATAGATCGAGATATCAATACTCAAGAATCATGGTTGCTATTCAGATATCATCAGGCTTTAGTTGATGGTCTTACTCTCAACTTAATTAATTTTAAAATATGCCAACAACCCTCTATAAATGACGTATTGAACGATACGGCTAATATTGTGTTTATGTTGGACGATTTAGTTCAGCAGTATGGCCAAAAGTGGCTTGACTACATTGCTAATTTTAAAGGAAAAGCAATTGTTGTAGCAGCAAATGGCGAACAGTTTCATTATTATACAGAATCAATAGTTCAAATACCGTTAGCGCAATTTAGTAAAGTCAAATTCGCCACCTTGTTCTGTCACTCAGATTCACCTTTGCCAAATAAGGCTCCTTTTCAGCCTTGTAACTTTAAAGTGTTAATTGCAGAGGATAATCAGGTCAATCAATTTCTAATTAAAAACCAGCTTGAACAGTTAGGGTGTGATGTAACGATAGTTTGTAATGGTAAAATTGCACTTGAAAAATTAAATCAACAGAGATTTGATATCGTCATTACTGACTGTCAAATGCCTGTGATTGATGGCTTTGAGCTTGCTAAGCAAATTCGTCAAAACGCGCTAGCAACGATTAGAGACTTACCCATTATCGGCCTTACAGCAGATAACTCAAAAGATATATCTGTCTTATCTCATAATGTTGGTATAAATCGTGTGCTATTCAAACCGTACCTCATTGGCGATTTGTATGAGGCTTTAGTTGATTTGGTTGAATCATCGACCCTGGCCCCTCGTGATAGTGAATCGTTAGTTTGTAATGAAATAATTGTTCCAGACTTATCTCAATGGGTGGGGGTTTTCGGCTCTGAAGCAGATGCAGTTAATATGGCGCGTATTTTTAATGAGACATTAGAAGCAGATATATTAGCGCTGGAAAAGGCGATTGAAGAAAATAATATTCCAATGTGCCAGAAAATATTGCATCGCATTAAAGGGTCAATAGTGATGGTTAAAATGAATACAATTACACAGCAAATAGAAGAGTGCGAAGCATTCATCACACTTGAAAATCGTATAGATGATCGGTTATATCAATTGGTAAATAACCTTGTACAGATAAATAAGGTTGTTCTGACTTGGTTAGTTTAAAATAGTTTCTTCTTAGATTATTATTAATAATATGCTTATAATGGACTATAGTTGAAACCCTAAACCCTTTATTTATTTTTGAGAGTCAAATGAAAGAAATACGTTCATTTATTAAAAATGCTAGTTTATCTGAGTTAGAAAAAGCGCAGTCATTAATTAATAATGCAATTGTTAAGTTCACGGAGCAACAACAGGCTAAGCAAGAAGTGCTTGACTTACTAAAAGAAAAAGGACTGACACTGGAAGATCTTCAAGAAGTTGCTGGTGATAAGCGCACTAAAGTGTTACCCAAATACAGAATTGAACACGAAGGTAAAATCGTAGAGTGGACCGGCCGTGGTAAACGGCCTAAAGCGTTTCAAGGTGTAGAGTTAACAGATCATTTAGCATAAAATTAAATATGCCTATAAATATGCCAATGATTAATTCATTGGCTTTTTTGTTTAAGTAGTATCGATGAGTTACATATTAAGGCCTTATCAGCAAGAGGCTGTTGAAAAAACCATTGCTCACTTTAGAAAAACAGATAATGCAGCAGTCATTGTATTACCAACAGGCGCCGGTAAAAGCTTAGTAATTGCTGAACTGGCTCGTATTGCCAAACAAAAAATTCTTGTATTAGCACATGTTAAAGAGTTAGTTGAACAAAATGCAGAAAAGTATTCCAGTTATGGACTTCAAGCGAGTATATTTTCAGCAGGGTTAAAGCAAAAGTCACTTGCACATCAAGTCACATTTGCTAGTGTGCAATCATTATCACGTAACCTATCACAATTAAATGAACATTATTCTTTGCTCATTATTGATGAGTGCCACCGTGTCAGTGATGATGAAAATAGTCAGTATTTAAAAATAATAAAAACACTTAAAGAAAATAATCCAAAGCTTAAAGTATTAGGCCTAACAGCGACGCCTTACAGGTTAGGAATAGGGTGGATATACCATAAGCATTATCATGGTTTTGTCCGTGGCAGTGAGGCCAGTCCGTTTAAACAATGCATATTTGAATTACCACTTCGATATATGATTAAAAACCAGTTTTTAACACCACCAAAGGAAGTTGATGCTGCATTAAGCCATTATGATTTTTCATCACTAAAAAGTGATAGTTTTGGCCGATTTAATCAAGATGATTTAAATACATTATTAAAAGAAAATACACGGGCCACCCAGTCTATTTGTCGCAATATATTAACGCTTAGTGAAACGCGTAAAGGGGTGATGGTATTTGCCGCAACTGTCCGCCATGCGCAGGAGGTGTTAAGTTATTTTCCTCAGCAACACAGTGCATTAATAACAGGTGATACCCCCGCACAAAAGCGCGATGAGATAATCCACTCTTTTAAATCCAAACGGTTAAAGTATTTAATAAATGTGTCAGTGTTAACAACGGGTTTTGATGCACCTCATGTGGATTTTATAGCGATATTACGTCCAACAGAGTCAGTGAGTTTATATCAACAAATTGTTGGGCGTGGTTTGAGGTTAAGTGAAGGTAAGCTAGATTGCTTAGTGATAGATTATGCAGGCAATGGGTTTGACTTATTTTACCCTGAGGTGGGGAATAAAAAAGCCGACAGTGATAATGAACCTGTACAAGTACTTTGCCCTGGCTGTGGGTTTGCCAATATTTTTTGGGGTAAAACAGATTCTCAAGGAAAAGTCACCGAGCATTTTGGCCGACGTTGTCAAGGCTTGCTAGAAGACGAAGCAGAATCGGCACAATGTGATTATCGTTTTAGATTTAAAGAATGTGAACAATGTGGTGCTCAAAATGATATTGCTGCGAGAGTGTGCCAATCGTGTGATGCTACACTTGCTGATCCGGATGACAAATTACGCGCAGCGTTAAATCTAAAAGATGCATTAGTACTGCGTTGCAGCGGTTTGAGAGTGCAGGCACTAAACTCAAATAGCAGTGTTATTAAATTAACCTACTTTGATGAAGATGGTGCAAGCTGCGATGAAATATTTGATTTTTCTAACCTGGGATCACGTTATATATTTAATAAACAGTTCGGTGTTCGCTCTTCCCAAGGGCGTATACCAATTGAGTATAAAACGGCCAGTGAAGTAATTGCGGATGAGCTTAATTTAACTGCGCCTGACTTTGTTATTGCTCGTAAAAACAAAAAATATGGTTGGAAAGTGGCTGAGAAGCTATTCGATTACAAAGGTAGTTTTAGAAAAGCAAACCAGTTAAGTCGTTAACTACTTAACTGGTTTGAATATAAATAAAGGTTATTCGCTTTCTAATCCCCAGCCATCGCCGTAGCCTTTATGACCATTAGCAATACTTTCTAGATATTGTTCCGTTTGACCAAGCAAGGTGTGGTCAGGGACCATTTGCACTTGTGTTATCACTTCCCAGATACCTGTGTCTTTGCACTGCTCAAGTTGTGTTGTTGGCGCTAATTCATCTTCACTAATCGCTTTTGCAAATTGTTCGGCTTCAGTTTTTTGCTCAAACAAAATATAAAAATCAATTTTATGCATTTGTGTTAAATCAATACCAGCATCAGCTATTTCAGTTAGTAATTGGCCGTTTTCGTCATCAGGAAATTGCATTTAGAAGCTCTATAATATTATCTCAAATTCGTTATTGCTATTGTAACCAAAATAAAGCAATTAAGCGTACTAATTTTCACATTTGAGTTGATGTGTCGTGGTACTGGCTTGTGGTATTATTAAGCCTCTTGAAGGTTCATTTGTTATTAGTAAGGAAATTACTTGCCTAGTCGTTTATTTGCGCCCATTACAGCAGTATTCTTTTTTATATCGTGCAACTTAGTTGCCGCTCCTCAAGTTGTAAAAAGCTACGATATCAATGGTATTAGTGGTGAACTTGAAAAAAATGTAGAGTTGTATTTAAAGCAACTAGAGGGAGAAAAAGCCACAAGTACATTATTGAGCCATGCTAAAAAGCAAGTGGCGAATAGTATGAAGGCGTTGGGCTACTACAAACCTAACATTAACCTTAACTATCTTGCACAGTCTCAAGAGATTGTCGCAACGATTGAACGTGGTCCTGCAACACGGATAGCGGATATTCGTATCACTGTAAACGGTGAGGGTAATACTGATCCGCAACTAATGGATGTAGTAGAATCAATTAAGCTAAAACAAGGTGATATTTTAAACCACAACCATTACGACTCTGCTCGGAAAAAAATTGAAAGCCAATTGCTAGAATTGGGTTATTTCGATGTTAAGTGGCAAACTCATCAATTAGCGATTTCTCTAAAATCGAATAGTGCTGAAGTCATTTTAACTTTCGATACTGGTGTAAGATATCAGTTCGGTGCGTTAATTTTAGGTGAACCAACCCCTGCGGAAAAATACATTCGCACACTTGCTGACTTTAAGCAGGGGGAGCAATATCAAGCGTCAATTGTTTCAGAGTATAACCTCTCTCTTTCTACAACCCCCTACTTTAATAGTGTTCGGGTCTATGCTGATATAGCAAACCGTTCAAATCAACAAGTACCCATAAATGTAGATGTATTGCATAAGCCTGCAAACAGCTTCGAAGTAGGTGGTGGTTTTGACACTGACTTAGGGCCTAAACTGAGGTTTAAATGGTCAAAGCCATGGATCACAGAAAATGGTCATTATCTCGAAAGTAATCTAAACGTAGCTGAAAAACAGCAAGATATATCATTCGGTTATACTGTACCTGTTGATGACCCTAATGATGACTTATGGCGTTATTCGGTTGGTTACAAACTGGAGGACGAAATAACGGATGATATTTATAGCGAAATATTTACCGCGCAATTACAACGCCAATGGTTGACTGAGAGCGACTGGGTACGCACTGCGTTCATTCGCCGTGATTATGAAACGTATCGATTTGGAGATGATGAACAAAGCTCCAAAATGTTGATGCCAGGTATTAGTTATGCCAAAAAAGAAACTAAAGGTGGAACAACCCCATACTGGGGGGAGCAATGGCTTATTTCAGCAGAGTTTGGTTTAGAAGATGCATTTTCAACAACCAATATTATGCGAGTACAATTTAAAAATGCATGGTTACGCACATATTTGGACAAGCATTTACTGTTTTTAAAAGCAAATTTAGGGGCTATGTATGTTGATGACATTAATAATGTGCCTTTATCTCTTCGCTTTTACGCAGGTGGTGATCAAAGCGTACGAGGTTTTGCTTACGAGTCAATATCGCCAGAGGATGAAGAAGGGCGCTTAATTGGTGGTAAATACTTATTGTCAGGTACTATTGAGTACAATTATCAATTTGCACAAAGTTGGCGGTTAGCGCTATTTATTGATAGTGGTACGGCAACGAATGACTTTTCAGACCGAGTTGAAGTGGGCGCAGGATTTGGCTTTCGCTACCTCACGCCGGTTGGGCCTGTCAGGGTTGATCATGCTTGGGGACTAACAAAAGAAAGTAAAAGCACACGTTTAAGCATTACAATAGGGCCTGAAATTTAATGTCAAAAATGAAAAAAATTACAGCCGCACTGACCATCATAGTTAGTACACTGATAGTTGTACTATTTTGCTTGCTATTTACAGCATCAGGAAACCAATTAATTGCTTATACAGCAAATAAATTAATTGATGGACTGTCTATAAATATCAAAGATGGTCGCTTTTTATATAATGACGCATTTGACGTTGACTATACGTCACCGAGTTTAAACCTTACAGCAAAGCAGTTAAAACTCGATTTATATTGGTGGCATTGCGATGGAATTTGTATTGAAAACTTAAGTGCTCAGGCAATTAATTTAAACCTCGGTAATCCTCAAACTGAGGATGAAAGTGTTGAACCTGTTGACGAAGAATTATCAAATGAAACGCTCGGTGAGCAAGCTGCTGAGATTAGTTTGCCTTTTGCTTTGTCAATCAAACGTGTTGCAATAGCGAATTTTAACTTGTCGCATTCTAGTGCTGATGTAACGGTTCATAAATTTCAACTAAGTGCTAAAGCAAAAGACTCTTTAGTAACGCTAAAATCTTTGAATATTCAACAAATTGATGTGTTATTAAAACAAAGCGAAGAGTCCCCAGTGGAGCCTTTAACCGCATTGGAGCCACTACCTGATATTGAATTTAGTTCACCTATAGCTGCAAATATTGAACAAGTAGCAGTAAACTTGGTAAACATAACCAAAGGTGAGCAACAACACAAAATTAAACAAATAAATACAGCCCTTTCGCTGCAAAAAGACCAGTTGGTAATGCACACGCTGAGCGCGGATTACTTACAATGGCATCTATCAAGTGAGTTAAAAGCAGAGCTAAATGGACGCACGCCTTTAAGCGCTAAAATTGAAGTTGCAAGCACAGAAAATCAATTAACTTTACTCGCCAGTGGTGATCTAACTGACCTTCAACTTGATACAACTATCAAAGGGCTTTACCCATTGTCAGCTAAAATAAAAGCTGATTTAAAAACAGTAAACTATCCTTTTACACTAAAAGCGAATATTGCGCAGTGGCAGCTAAACACTCAGAGCAACCCGTTAAAGATTGAAAATGTTGATTTAAATGGCAAAGGTAACGCAGATGACTATGTGTTAACACTTACTGGAAAGAGTCAACTAGGTGCCTACCCTGAAGTAAATCTAAATGCGATGCTAAACGGAGGTTTAACGCAAGTAAATGTGGAACAACTTGCTTTAGCAGCCAATGAAAGCAGCGCCACGATAGAGGCATCAGCAAGCTGGGATAATGGTTTAACAAGTCAATTTTCTGGGCAATTGGACCAACTTAAAGCGCAATACTTAACTGATGTAGTCACCAGTGATATTTCTGGTCAATTTGCAGGGTCTTTCAAGTTTGCCAATGATAATTGGCAACTATCCATGCAAGAGAGTCAATTAACGGGGCTTATTGATGACGTTAACTTTAAGTTTATGTCAGACTTTGATCTAAACAGTAATTTGCATGCAAGTATTAAAGTATTTGAGCTTACAAGTGGTGAAAACACATTATCTTTAGCTGGCAATATTGATCAGCAATGGAATATAGATGCAAAGCTGCATTTAGATAAACCAGAGCAAAAAAAGCTGCCTTTTACGGGGGTAGGAAATGGGAAACTTGCTATACGAGGCGGACGTTTAGAACCAATAGCTAATTTAGACTTAGCTTTACAGGACTTAACATACGCTGACATATCGGTTGCAGCGTTATTTATTAAATCTGACTTTAATTATGCTGCTGACTGGCAAACGAATGCCAATATCAAGATAACGGATGCTCAACTTGGCGGGCAGCATATTAATAGCCTAAGTTTAAATGCGACAGGAGACAAGAAAGACCATAGAGCTCAGTTTGAATTAGACGCGCTTGAGGGCAAAGCTGAATTTGAAGTAGCAGGTGCGGTTGTTAATAAGGTCTGGCAAGGACAGCTAAGCAATGTGTTATTGACTGATAATACAATACAGTTAACAGCTATGCCTGAGGTAGCAGTCACTTTTGATACAAATACGGGCGATTTTTCAGTTGATAAGCATTGTTGGCAAACTAAAAATAGTAAGCTATGCATTGATAAACTTAAGCAGGTTGATAACTCGGGGCATTTAGCCGCTAAATTGGATAATTTAGATTTATCTGAGTTAAAACACTTATTTCCTCATAACATAACAACAAAAGGGGGCTTTAGTGGGCTAGTAGAGGCAAAGTGGCAAGCCGCCAGTTTAAGTAAGCTCACAGCTTCATTGCAATCTCATCAGCTCTCAGCAACCTACATTGATGCTGAAAAACGTTATCAGTTACCTATTGAAACTTTGACACTTGAGGCGAGCTCTGACGCCGTGAATGGTCAGCTTCAAGCAAATCTTAGCTCTAGTTTATTAGGTGATATAAGTGCGGATATTTCAGTGCAAGATTTACCTTCAAGTCGGGCATTATCTGGCAACATAGACATAGATCAAATTTTACTGACTGATTTGCAACCTTTCATTGGTACCCTAGAACAACTTAAAGGTGATATTAGCGGTCAAATTGCACTCAGTGGTTCTATCACCGCTCCTTTGTTAAATGGTAACGTCAATATCGCGCAAGTAAATATACAAGGTGAACAGCTCCCAGTGTCAGTGGTTGATTCAAATATTGATATCGGCTTTGATAATACAACCGCTTCATTAGATGGCAAGCTTAACGATAGTGAAGGTGGCAATATAACCCTTACGGGCGATATTGATTGGGGAGAAGAAAAACCAGCGGTAAATTTAGCAGTAGACGGTGAGCAATTTTATGTTAGAGCACAACAAGGTGTGCTTTTTAAAGTATCCCCAGATTTAAAATTAAGCCTTGCAGATAGTGCATTCAAATTAGCAGGGCAAGTTGTAGTCCCTTATGGGCGAATTACAATTGAAGAATTACCTGAAGGGGCTGTGCAAGTAAGTGATGATGAGATTATTATTGATCAGCAAAATGAACAGTCCAAAGCAATGCCATTTGATTATGATATTGATCTAAAATTGATTGTAGAAAATGATGTTCGTATAGATTCGTTTGGGCTCGAATCTAAAGTTGCCGGTGACTTAAGCATAAAAATGGATCAACAAACTCCCATGATTGCTACCGGTGAGCTAAACTTACGTGAGGGCACTTATCGTGCTTTTGGTCAAGATCTAATTATTACTAAAGGTCAAGTTGGTTTTAGCGGACCAATTGATAAACCTTACTTGAATATAAAAGCGATACGTAACCCAGAGAACACCGCTAATGATGTGGTAGCGGGGGTTACACTAACAGGAAATGTTGAACAACCTTCTTTAAAAGTATTTTCAGAGCCAGCCATGGATCAAGGGCAATCATTAGCTTATCTTTTAAATGGCCAGCCGCTTGATGAAGGTGATAGTTCAACAGATGCCATGTTAACTCAACTATTATTAGCACAAGGGGTGAGTCGCAGTGAAGGGTTGGTGTCAAAAGTAGGTGAAACCTTTGGTTTATCGGATGTTAGCCTTAGTTCAAAAGGCAGTGGCGATGACACTAAAGTTGAAATTTCAGGTTATGTTGCACCCGGTATCCAAGTTAAATACAGCGTAGGGGTGTTTGAGTCGTTAAGCGAAGTGGCCATTCGCTATCAGCTACTCTCTCAATTGTATGTCGAGGCGACCAATGGCTTAACTCGAAGTATTGACATATTATATAAATTTGATTGGGATGAATAATTATTAAAGTAAATAGACTCTTAATTATTGGGTGCATATTAATGCCATTTATGACTGCAGCCGAGGCGTTAACAGTCCGCTATACTGCGGGAGGGCACCCATATATTACAGAGTTGCTTAAATTAGTACTAAGTAAATCAGACATCACCATCAAACCAATTGAAATTGACAAAATCCCATCGCAGACTCGTGCGATACGCCTTTTAGGTGAACAAGATGGGATTGATGTTTTTTGGACGGTCACCAGCCCTTCGTCTGAGAAAAGAGCAAAAGCGATATTAATTCCTCTTGTAAAGGGGTTGATGGGGTATCGCATTGCATTAATACAAAATACAAGACAAGATCTTTTTTCAAATGTTACACATTCAGGGCAGCTGAGCCCATTTACATTTGGCTTACGCCAAGATTGGCCTGATACTGCTATTTTTCAAAGTAACGATTTAAAGACTATTACGTATGGGCAAGGAGCAGACCCACTTAATATGCTTACCAGTGGCCGTTTTGACGCTTTACCCTTTGAAATATTCGACCTTGCAAGTTTACACAATGAGCAGGTTGTTGGTGATCAATACATTGCTATTCGATACCCAAGTGCTGTGTACTTTTTTGTTGCTAAAAATGATTTGAAGCTGCATAAGTTAATAGAGTCAGGTTTATTAAAAGCGATTGATGATGGTTCATTTGAAGCGCTATTTAATCAACATTTTTCACAGGTTATTAAGCAAGCAAAATTAGGTAGTCGCCGTATCATTGAGCTTAAAAACCCATTATTGCCCCCCAGTGCGCCTATCCATAAAGCACATTATTGGCTTGATAAAAATAAATTAAAGCAATAACCTATATAAAAACCTAATAAGCTTTTGTCATGCGTAGACACTTTTTTGTTACTATTTTCACCTCTTTATTATTTCATTCGCCTTTAATTAATGCTCAGCAGCCCAGTGCAGCTGCCATTATTGAGCAAGCACAACAATCACAGTGGCGACAAGTTGATCCGAGTAATGTGCTAAAAGTATCGTTACCAATGGGGGACGCTTATATTGAGTTAAACCCGCTTTTAGCACCAAATCACACTCAGAACATTAAACTCTTAGCTAAGGAGGGCTTTTATAAAGGCTTAAACATATACCGTTTTGTTGAAGGCTTTGTGGCGCAAGGTGGTGATGCAAGCGGTAAAAAACTCATAAAAACAGCCAATAAAAAGATACCTGCAGAGTTTTATTTGAAAACCCCAAAACCACTGACGATCACCGAGCTTGATAAAAGTGACGGCTATGCCCCGATTACTGGTTTTTTAAATGGGTTTGCGGTGGCTCAAAATGAGACAAAGACCCAAACGTGGCAAGTTCATTGCCACGGCATTTTTGCCATGGCCAGAGGGAATGAAACTGATAGTGGGGGTACTGAGTTTTACACCACAATAGGCAATAGCCAACGTTATTTGGATCGAAATATTACAGTTTTCGGTCGTGTTTTAGAGGGGATGGAGTACTTTAACCGATTGGACAGGCTGCCAACTAACGGGAAAACATTTAATCCTATTACTGATGTGCAGGTATTAAATGATATCGCCAAAGATGACGACAGCCAGTTTGAAGTAATGCGTACTGAATCCGCTGCGTTCAAAGCACTGATCGAGGCCCGCAAAAATCGCAGTGAAGCGTGGTTTGTTGAATCACCAGGTTACATTGATGTATGTTCAATGCCTATCCCGACACGACGTGTTTCCCGCTAACCCCAAATGCATGGGGTTAGTTTAAGTTAACAGCTATTGGCGGTTTATTTTTACATTAAATGGCACTGTGTTATTACTTGTAGAGCGGTATGGGTTAATGTCTAAGCCACCTCTGCGAGTATAACGAGCATAGACTTCTAAATTTGATAGCTTTAGCTGAGTATTTAAGTCGCAGAAAATACGTTCTACGCATTGCTCATGAAATTCATTATGAGTGCGAAACGAAATTAAATACCGCAATAACGACTCTTTACAAATTTTTTCACCCGAATAGCGAATAATGATACTTGCCCAATCAGGCTGTGAAGTGATTAAACAATTCGATTTTAGTAGGTGGCTGTGAAGTGTTTCGGTCACACACTCATCAGATGCGCTTTTGAGACTTTGAGCATCTAAGTCATAACTATCGATCTCAATGTCTAAATCGTCAATGCACACACCAGGTAAAGGTGTGCAAGGTAAGCAGTTGTATTCATCTGGGCTATACAAAGTAACCTTTACAGGCATTGCAACAGCTACAGATAAATCATTACTTAATGTGCTTTTAACCTTATCAACTGAATCAAATCGGGTTTGGTTGAAACTATTTAAATACAGTTTAAATGACTTTGATTCGATGATATGGCTAGTTTGACAAGGAAACTCAAATAACGCGACGCCAACCATCGGTTTTCCTTTATTATTTAGCCAAGATACTTCGTAGCCAGTCCATATATCTTGTCCTTTAAAAGGTAACTGTGCTTCGTCGATATTTAAATCATCACGGTTAAGCTTTCGAGCGATAGGAAAAAGTAAGCTAGGTGTATAGGTATCTACATACTCGGTTGATTGGCCAAGTACGCTGCCTTTTAGTTCGGGTGAGTTGCTGTAATCTGTCATGTTGCGTCTTTTGTAGTTACAATGGCTTCATTATACCTAAAGCTAATGAGTTTCGCAGTATGTCTATTGTTACCCAGTTAGAGCAACTTCATCAAGAATTTGCACAACACACCCTAGAGAAAACCAACAAATTACCACTCATAGAGCAGGATGATAGCTGGCCTAGTCCATGTGAAGTGGGTGAAACCAATGAGCATGGGCAGATCCAGTGGCAAGCTGTTCGTCGTAGTGAATCAGGCTCATTGACTGATTTAGCTAGCGCGCTTGATTTAACGTTTCCTGAGGAACTTTCAGACTATTATGGTTCTTTTTATGGTGGCGGCATTGTTGCGATAATTGAAGACCATGAAGTAGAGTTATTACAAGCTTGGAGTGACGATGACTTTGACTTACTTCAGCAAAATATCACCGGTCATGTATTAATGAAACGCAAGCTAAAGCAACAACCCAGCGTGTTCATAGGCTTAACAGAGCAAGAGGACTTGCTTGTTACAGTATTAGTTGAAAGTGGTGAAGTGTGTTTGGAATACGTGGGTAAAAAACCTCACCACGTACTAGCTCCAAATCTAGAAACGTTTATAAAAGCACTTAAAGTTTAAAAAAATATTAGCGGAGTATCATTCACTCCGCGAAATTTATTATTGAAAGTCCCATGAAATGTTAGATACTAAGCCGCATGGTTCACACCTAAAATCGAATAAACCAAACCACGGCTCAGGTAGCTTCCAATCACTGTCGCAGCTGGGGCACCTTCGCGCTAACTCAGAGGCTTTATCTTTCCCACCTACTCGGTATAAGTAGTAGTAAACTGGTTTTTTAGTTAAAAATTTAATACGTCTAGCGATGTCTTTTCCACGCCGAGATAAATCGCTTTCTATGTTTGATATTTCATCCAGCGCCGGGAACTCGCACCGCGTAGCGCCATTAATTTGAATTTGGTCGCATGCTTGCCAATCTTCTTGCCATTTAATAAGGGTTTTATAATCCCCGTTTGCAATGGCTGGAATATTAAATAACGGAATAGGTAAAAAGTCATCACCACAATAAAGCGGGCTACATGTGTGAACATACGTGGTATATAATATATATGACGAAGGTTCATGACATGCATCAGCGCCGTTAGAGTGAATATCTTGCCCTATTACTTTTACTTTTGGTGCCAATAAGCCAGCATCATGTAATTTATCAATACTGTGTTTGACAAATGGACTGTGATTTAACGGATGCATAGCGTCATCAGTTGGGCACATTACCCGAGTAATAAAATAACCATCTTTTAAAACGGTAGGGAATTCTTCCCCCATTATTTGACCGTTAAAGCGCAATGCATTTACTAAACGAATTATAGCTTGCTCAGCATTTTCAAGGGTCGTATCTTGGTAGCAGTCAAATGTTAAATCAACAACAAACATGGCATAGTCCAATTAATTTTTGTTAAGTAAGGCTAACAATGTATCTAGTTTAGCTTCAATGCGATCAAGTTGTTTTTGGTCTGCACAAGGGTTGTTTTGTTCAGTAGGTTGTTTTGTCAGGCTATGAATTGAATCAGGGTTATTCTTGTATTGACTAACAGCAGCAATTATAACCGGCATCGGAACAGGTTGAGTTAACCTATTTTTAGTCAATGCAACAGTGGGAGTTTTGCCTTCTTCAAGAAGGGCTTTTATAGCATCAAGAACAACTGAATTCATGTAATTAAAAGACTCTTAGGTTTGTATGAGGCGCAGTAGTGCGTGCATGTGCATAGTATCAATTTACTTATGTGTGCTCAATGTTGACAGCATGACAACACAAGCGTAAACATGGTGCACTTTTGCAGTTTAACTCCCGCTGAATTTGCGTTTTGTTACAGATCGGAATATACCTATAAGTAACAACATAAAAGTAATCAATAATGCCAATACCAATTATAGTGAAAGAGTGATCGCGTCCTACGGCAAAAAAGTAACTATTATAGAGCCACTTTATTCGGTGACTTTAAATATATAAATACCTGTTTGAACATCTCACTCATAAATAGAGTTCGCTTTAACGAAATTGGTACAGTAAGGATAACTTATGACAACTATCACGCCAGACGATGTATATAACGTACAGTATATTGCTGCTGAAGACATTAGTATTGCAGCAAGTTTAATTTATCAAGCGTACCATGATGATCCAATACTGCAGAAAATGCTTAACTACTCAGAAGATGAGTTGGCAGCCTATGAAAAAAAATTACGAGCGTTGATACGTGAAGAGCTAAGTACATTTTGGCAGGAAAAACAACCGCTCATTGGTTTGTACAAGAATAACAGGCTTAAAGCTGTCGCGTGTGTATTTGAATCAAGTAGCCAACTGCAGGCACAGCGGTATTGGCACTGGCGTTTAAAATTGATGTTAAGCGCGGGTTACTTACAGACAAACCAATTGATTGAAAAAGAACAAACCATTCGTGATGCACTCAAACAGCAAGGGAATTACTATTTTTTAGCCTTTATTGCCGTTGACCCTCATTTTCAAGGAGAGGGGCTTGGTCGCTATTTATTACGTGGCCTTGATGATTTAGTAAAAAGTAATGCTCAGGCAACAGGCATGGCTGTATTTGTGACCCAAGAACAGCACATTAATTTTTTCCAAACGGAAGGGTTTGAAAAGCTAAAAAAACTAACATTTAATAACGTTGAGGGAGAGTTACTGTTTAAGTAACAATTGTTTTTTAGAAAAGCTTATCTGCCACAATTACAGATTTGTTATAAAAGCTAGCAGGCTTTGATTTGTATGATGAGAAAGTTATAACACGATTTTATATTTACCTTGTGATAAGTGAAAATCAAAAAATGAGTAACGTATGGCTTTAAAGATATAATTCTTCAGCGGCTTTCTCATTGCAAGTTGTTTTAATTGTCATACTTTTATGCAAGCCACATTGTTAAGTTTGTTATTTAGGACTATTTATATTCAGTAATTATAAACATTCCATTTGTTAGCCTTAACCCGAATATCCAACTTTATTAGGAGGATTTATGGCAAGTGGATGGGCACGCGATGGTGCAATTCAAGAACAAATTGACGCAAGCGTTAATGACGCTGTGCAGTATGCTAGAAGTAATTTAGTTTCTGGAGCCAGTGCCGAGCTATGTGAAGAATGTGATGAACCAATACCACAGGCGCGAAGAATTGCGTTACCAGGGGTTAAGTATTGTGTAAGCTGCCAAGCTGGTTTAGAGGGTAAAAGCGCGCTTTCTAAAGGGCTTAATCGGCGTGGCAGTAAAGACAGTCAGTTACGATAAAAAGGTGCACACAGCACCTTTTTTAATATCGTATCAGAGTTGAGCTTAGATAATTAAAAAGGGGTTAGTAAACCTATTAAATAAATTTACTAAAATTTATTCATATTCTCTTTTTTCTGAATAAGTTCAATTGAGTAGCCATCTGGATCTTTTACAAACGCAATTTCTGTTGTGCCACCTTTTACTGGGCCTGGTTCACGGCTAACGTTACCACCAGCGCCCTTAATATCTTCACAGGCTTTATAAATATCATCAAACTCAATGGCGATATGACCATAGGCATTACCTAAATCGTAGCTGTCGGTATCCCAGTTATAGGTCAGTTCAAGTACTGTCGTGTCAGTTTCATCACCGTATCCTACAAAGGCGAGGGTGTAGCGGTACTCTTCGTTATCAGCACGGCGTAACTCTTTCATACCGAGCACTTGAGTATAAAACGCAATTGATTTATCTAGATCAGCAACCCGTAACATGGTGTGTAGTAAACGCATTAAAACCCTCTTAAAATTCTCATAAATTTTGATAACGCAGCTATTTTGTAACGACTACTGCTGCGCTGTTAAAATATCAATAATCCGATTATAAATTATTTCTGTGAGCATCACAGTATCATCGCCATTAGTATTTATAAACTGTACAACGACTGTATCGATATCCTTATAATAACGAGCAATGCTTGAATACCCTAATACCCAACCCGTGTGTTCATACTTATAAAGCGATGTATACAAAGCTTGCTCTTGTTTGTCGAAAAAAGTGCCTTTGTTTAAAGCAATAAGAAAGTCGCCTATATCTTGTGCGGTTGCAACATAGCCTTGATCGAGTGCTTTAAAATCATTCTCATAACCTACGTAGTAACCACTCATCAAATCTACTAAATTTATTTCATGCACTGATGAAAACGTGTTCGTTAGGCCCAGTGGCGTTAAAATTTCATCTTTAATATATTGGTTGTGATCATAACCCAGTACGTTAGACATAATTTTTCGCAGCAACAAATAATTAGTATTAGAATAGCCATAATCAGCATTAGGGCTAAAGTCCGCGGGTTCATCGAGCACTAATGCAAGTGGATCAGGGTAGGTGATTGACCAATCAAAATTATCGGTGTCTGTGTAATTGGGTATGCCACTTCTGTGCTTTACCATCATTCGCAATGTAATTTTATCTGCGTTTTCAATGCGCCCAATTAATGATGGAAGATAGTCAGCCAGTGTTTTATCTATATCAATACGTCCAATGGCTGCAAGCTTAGTTAAAGCCGCTGAGTCATAAAGCTTTCGGATACTGCCTATTTTAAATAGTGCAGATGGATAAGCTGGGATGGCAAGTTGCCTATTATGCCAACCTTGGGCATAAAGTTGAGGTTTTTCACCTTGCTTATGAACGTAAACAATGATGCCATCCAAACCTTGCTCTACAGCCTGCGCTGCCTGTTGTTCAATTGAAGTAGGCAATGGGTAGAAGTAATACACTGCAAACTTCCATGGCGCGAAAAAGTAAATACTCATAATAGTAACAACGGCAGCAGCTATACGCATGAGTGTAATTGCTTTTTTACTTTTTAATTTATTCATGGCGATTTTTCACTGAGTTTGGTTAGATTTACATACTCGAAAAAGTGTATGTTGTCTGATTTAAAGCACGTATCTAGGTTGAGTTACCCATTCAACTGCAAATATTAACTTTGGATATATGTATGAAGGTACTCGAACATAAAAGAATATTTATAAAATATCAACTCATAGTGAGTACTTTATATATTACGCTTTTAAAGTAACGCTGGTGGGGTTATTTGACGGTTTATATGCTGGTTAATTGTATCCATAATATGTGGAGCATTCTTTACCTGTTTATTTAAATATAAATAGACGGGAAACTCATCAATTTTATAGAATGTCAGCTTTAAATCAGGATGTTTTGCTTGTTCAACGCGAGTCGGTGATTCATAACCCAAAACACAATCAGCTCTTTTGTATTTAAGTGCCTTTACTGCACTATCATGATTTTGCGCGTGAAGCTCTATATTATAGCCGCTTTTCTCATTAATTTGTTTTTGTGTGCCATAGGTATACCCAGACAATAAAATTAACCTGAGTTGCTTTAGATCATTTAATTTTTTTATGCTTAGTGAATCATCTAAACATACAGCTCCTAATACAATCCGGTAGATTGGCAAGTTACTTTTCAAAAAATTATTAGGCGTAGAAATAAAGCTTTCGATTACTGTAGAAAAATCGACTCTACCTTGTGTGATGTATAACTTAGCTCTTTTATTGGGCAGTTCTACGGCGGAATATGTTAAATTTGCATCATTAAATATGTACTTAACTTGTTGCGCAATAACCCCTGCTACATTTTCGTTTTCACTGTAATGGTAGGGTGCAAAATTTACATATCCCCACGTTAAAGAGCGCGAATCATTAGTTGCAAAAGCCGCCGGATTAAAGAAGAACAACATTGCAATCAAATATAAGCGATTCATGATAATTGTGAGCACCTTTAAGAGTAACGGAACCGTTGTTCAATAATTACATAAATTCCCAATAACGCAAACATGATGAATAATATAATTAACGGTTAACTTAGTTTGACATTGCCAAAGCTAAAACTCTGTTTTAATGACTGCTTAGTGCAAAATCAGGTGAAACCTTAGGGTAACAAGGTTACTCCTAAAGTGAATTTTTAGCACTCACGCTTAAAAAAAGCGCGAGAACAATAAGCGTAGTGACAAACTATTGTCAGTATCAACCAGTGGGCTGTCAGTTATACTTGAATCACTTAATGTATAATCAACACTTAAACGAGTGAATCCGTCAAAGAATATTGGTGTCGCAACTGAAAAACCGATCGTCGTGTTTAAAGCGCTGTCAGCTTTATAAGCCGGTCTTAACGTTGTTGTCTCATAATCTCTCACGCCATAGTAATAATTCACATGATTAGCATCAAGATAACTAACTGAAATTGTAGGCTCATAAAAAATAGGACCGCTTTTAAATGCACGCCCAAGTGATGCTTTTAGCTCGTAGCCATTGGATTTATTAAGTACGTCAAACATAGACGATAAACCTACATTCCAATCATTACGCTCATACTTAACTCCCAAACCAGCATCAAATGAAAAGTCTCTTTCATCCATTCCAATAAAAACATCGCTGTCTGAGCTATCAAAACCTTGAAATCGAGGTGACGCCTGAGCTGATAACTTAATCCCATCTTGGTTCAATACATCATAGCTAACAAAAGGGCCCAATACAGAGAGCCTATCACCTCTATACCCTAATATTGGTAAAGGAATAATCCGTCGGTCATATCCTTTATAAAGTTCTTGCTTAACACCTAAGCCAAAGCCATATAAAAAACCTTTTGGTTCTAGACGTTGTCGTACTTCTCCTCGATCATCAGCGAGAACGGGTGTAGTAAGGCACAGGGCTAGAGTCCCAAAAGTAAATAAACTAATATTTTTGTACATTGTAAATTTCATAAAAAATTTTTTATTGTTATACCTTACGTACCAAACGATTTTTTAGCTTACTTTTTACTCTAAAAATTAAACTGCTATAGACGCAGCAGCAATGAAACAGACATTGCTGCTGGAATAATTGAGGTGATTTATTTGTTTGACTTGGCCTTTAAAACATAAATCTCGCCGTCGAAACTGCCTTGAATCGTCAACCCTTGCCCAGCTAACTCTTTTAGATATTCTATATGCTCCTCAGTGATATGCTGACCAGGAACTAAAAGCGGAATACCTGGCGGGTAGGGGGTGACTAGCCCTGCACAAATGCGATTGTTGCTTTTGCTAATGGGTACTGACTCACGCTCGCCATAAAAAGCGTCACTTGGAATACACGCCAGATCTATTGCGGGTAAACTCTCTGGTAAGCGAGAGCGCCTGGTCGATGTTGCCAACTTCACTTTACCACTGTCGAGCTTTTTCAATGCATTATATAAACGAATAATCTTCGAACGTGTGCCGCCTAGTGTCAGCAATACCAAAATAGTACTGTGCGTGTACTTTTCTATTTCGAGGCCTATTTCATCCAGCAAAAATTTATGAATATCTTTTAATGAATAAGGCAACTGACTAATATCGATGAGAATTTTCAACGGATCATGACCCATGTTGTCACCACTAAAGTGTGGGAATATGTTCATAAAGTCTTGCTTACCTAACACTTTAATATGCTTGAGTGACGCCATCTGTTGTTTAAATTCTTCTACGTGGTTTAACAAAGCATTAAGTAACTTATAGCCTTCCATCTCCAACTGCTTTTGGCATACATCAAGCGATGCGATTAACTGATACTTAGGCGATGTGCTGGCGTAAATACTGTAAATCTCTCTAAAGAAATCAGCATCAAAATCGGGATCGTTTACATGAATATAAGACGCCTGAGAAAACGCCGACACTACTTTATGTGCAGAGTGAGTGACATAATCTGCACCGGCATGAATAGCGGAGTAATAGCGCAAACTAGGGTGGAATAATGAATAGGCAAACCACGCTTCGTCGATAAACACTTTAATGCCATGCTGGTGGGCAAACTCCACGACTTGTTTTAGATCACTCAATAAACCATCGTATGTGCAGCCCGTGAGTACCAATAGTTTTGCGTCGGTATTTTGTTCAATCGCTTGTTTAATATCGGCCAATGACGGTGGTGCAAAAATGCCATATTTAGGGTTTAACACACTCGATAAATAAATAGGGAAGCTGGCTGACTGCAAAATGCCATAATGCACAGATTTATGACAGTTGCGGTCGATGATCACTTTGTCACCCTTGCGTAGTAATGTCTGCAAGATGATTTTATTTGAAGTTGATGACCCATTGGTAACAAAGTAAGTATGCTTTACTTCAAATGTAGCCGCAGCGGACTCTTGGGCACGGCCAATTGTGTTGGTGCTGTCGGATAATGAACCTAATGAATCAACGGATACAGACAAATCGCCAACGAAAACATTGCGACCATAAAATTGGTAAAAATCTTTGATGTAAGGTGAGTTTCTAAAGCTAGAACCACCACTGTGACCCGGTGTATGCCACGAGTCGTTTGATTCACCCACATAACGACGATACGCTGTCCAAAATGGCGTTTCCGACCGGTCATCAAAGTCGTTGATCATATACCCTAAAATAGCTTCAGGGTCTGAAATCACTTCATCTTTAAAAAAGAAAGACTCGATTTCTTCTGATTCGTTTACAATTTCCAGCCCATTAGTATCGTCGCCGATAACGTATACCGGCAATTCTAAACGAATAGCCTTCAATTGTTCAATAAATCGACTATAAGTGCGTTCACCGACCTTGTTGTGTACATCCCAACTAAGTACGACAGCCTGAATATCACCATCTTCTTCAACACAACCTAACGCGTGTTTTAGTTCAAGGCTTTCAATGATATCGATTTGAATATCATCTCGCTCAAAATTAGCAATTGTTTTGGAAAGATTCGCAGAAAGCTCTTTTAAAGTGGTTGGCTCTTGCTCTATCAGCAATATTCGAAGTAAAGGTAACATTGGGTGTCGCAATTAAATTTTATAATACTCAGTAGCATAACCAAAGCATTGACACTTGTGAAATTAATAGCTTGAAAATGTTTTAATAATTGCTCTTAAAAAAACCTATCAGTATAAAGAACATGTATTTAAATTGATTTTCCAGAGATTGAAAGATGAGTTTACTCTGTTCTATCCTTGAACTCATACAAGTCTTCATTAATACAGCTGCCACATATAGGTATACGGGCGTTATACACGTAGCGCTTGTTTACTTTTAACCTGTGGTGCGCATCAACTTTAAACTCTTTAGAAAAACTTTTCGAGTTTTAGCACACCCACATTTTTACCAAAGCAAACTTGGTACGGTTTGATACACGGTTAATAAGGTCGTCTTAGGTAATGGTCGATTAGACATAAGATTTTAAAACTAGAAAGTGAAGTTTACCTCAAGTTTGCATATTTGAGGCGCATGGAACTGTGTGAATTTAAATAATGTTACAAATAGTTCCTTGCATGACATGTAATACCTACCTATATTAGCAATAGCTTTCGCAAGTGCTTGCGGATATTTATGATTTGAATAAGAGAATTAAATTCATGACTAAAGAATCACATTTTAGTAATCAAATAAGATCGAATTATGCTTTTATGGCAAAGTCTGTTTTTGATTTACATTGCCTTATACAAAGCCAGTCTGAAGAGTTATATACTGAAAAAGAAATGGGTTTTCCTGTTTTTGCATCATCTACATTGTTGTTTTTATCTAATGTAGAGAGCGCATCTATTATGCAAATCTCCCAGGGACTAAATTTATCTCATCAGTTGGTTTCTCAGCGATTAAAAATAATGCTCAAGCTAGAATTAGTTGAAGGCATCAAAGATGGTAATGACAAGCGAAGAACCTTGTATCACTTGACGCCTAAAGGGCAAGAAAAATCTGAGATACTAAATTTGTATTGTTTGGACGCTGAGCAAGCATTTAAAGACTTATCTAACGAAGTAGGAGTAGATATTCAAAGTGTGCTTAATTCAGCAATAACAGCACTTCAAAACCAATCTTTTGGCAAGCGTTTTCCTGAACACTTACAATCATATAAGCAACGAGTTGCTTTAAAAAAAGATGAGAACGCCTAATATGAACGCGACTAAAAACACCTATATTACACTCGCCACATTTTTGGCCTTCGTTATTGCTTTTTACTTCCTAGGATTTTGGCTGATATTTAGAATGGGGCAAGCAACGCCCCTTATGTTGTCAGTAGGAGCTGCTACGATTTTAACTTGTTTAGTGAGAAAGAAGAGTTTATCTGAGCTGGGTTGGAAATGGGGGAGTTGGAAAGTTCAATGGAAAAGCTACCTAATACCCTTTGCTATTGCGTCAGTGGCTTATTTACTTATTTGGTCTTTGGGGGGCGGTGAATTATACAACAGTGAATTCTTAGCGGACAAAAAGCAAAGCTATAACTTAAGCGAATGGAATGATTTAAGTATATTTCTTTTTCATTTGATTTTAGTCGCATGTATCAGCTTCATAATGTCAATTCCGTCTATTTTAGGTGAAGAAATTGGATGGAGAGGGCTATTAGTTCCTGAGCTTTCTAAAATCACATCATTTACAGGGGTCGCGTTAGTAAGTGGCATACTTTGGTCTGCGTTTCATTGGCCGTTGATTTTTTTAGGGTTGTATGGAAATAGCGATACATCCATTTACTATCAACTATTTTTCTTTACGTTATTCATTATTTCTAGCGGAACTATCATGGCTTATATCCGGTTAAAAACAGACAGTGTCTGGACTGCTGTTATGTATCATGGTGCTTCTAATATATTTATTCAGAAAATTTTTACGCCGATTACCATTACAAACGAGAACTCAAGTTATTACATTGATGAATTTGGGGCTGTATTAGCGTTGGTTGCCTCCGTTGTTGCGTTTGTCTATTGGAGAAAAGGGGTAAAGGAGTTTTCTTCATTAGCTCAAAAAACATAATGCCCTGTTGAGGGATATACTAATCAAAGCATCAATTGAATAAACATAAAACATTATTCAGTTTTGCCTTTAAACTCACATCACTATTTAACAATACATGAGTCGCTTCTAAGTTTGCGAGCAGTCTTTACAAAGCGGCCATGTATGATTTAAGGGTATTGTACTTCTACTTTAAACTTTGCTGGCACAACGTTAAGAGGCTTTTTTCAACCTGTTAAACATTTTTACCCATTGTAATAGCCCGATTGCTCACACGGAATATACGTGTATCTTCAGCTATTGTCGGGCAGCCAAAAGATAACAACAGTAGATTGTGGAATGCTCGTGCTTGGCGGTTTGAAACGAATTCCAGTTACTCAAATTCACCCAGTCGAATGATTTTAGCAATAGGGCTTGAGCAATCACTAACTTAGCTTGGCATCAATCGATTGGATAAACAATAAAGTGGTCTGTAACCACCCGTGATGGTGAATTTCTGCTCTGCATTATTTCATTTAGCAGGCTAAGATCTTTAACGGACATAGGTAGCGCTGCTTCTTCTGGCTGATAGGTCGTTCCCATTTTATAATTTTGTCCTGGGGTATTCTTCATTTCAATATGCGTACCCATTAATGCCGATATGACATTATTTTGCGAAAAATCAGTTAGCCGGGCTATGCTATTACGAAATGCTTCCCAGTCTTTCACATACAAGCGACCCGGATAAAGACTATCGCCTGTAAGTAGCCACTTGGTTTCACTGTCATATACCGCTATTGCATCTGACTTGTGTCCTGGTAGTGCAATAATAGTGAGGTGACGATTCCCTAATTCAACATTAGCATGAACGTTCGGCCACTTGTTGCCGTGCAATCTGAATGCTTGCTTGACCGACTCCAAGTTCGGCTTGATCAGGGATACATTAGGTTGATTTAGAAACTGAGTATCACCTGCAATGTGATCTCCGTGCCCATGTGAATGAGCAACTAACCAAGATAAATTGTCGTAACTCTGCCTTCTTTGTTCAGCTAACTTGTTGACGATGGATTCAATGGTTCGAAACAATGGAAATGTAACTGGATCTGATGTCGCTCCAGTATCGAGTACAAAAACCTTGTTCTTACCGAATAATAGGTAAATAAAGGGGGCTTCGTAGTGGCTACATTTGCTTTGCCTGAGTATATAGGTTGTATCTGAAAACTGATAAACTTCTATGGACGGATCACTATTACCCTCACACATTGGTGAACCGTGAATCCATGTGTGTTTTGCAAGTCTAGCCATTCGTTTATCAAAATCATTTTCTCTTGCTAATGAATTGTCCGAAGAAAATAAAGCAATTGAAAGCAGTACAAGTATTAACTTCATTTGGCAAAATCCCTTATTTCAAAGTACAACACTTCCATCGACTGACATTGCTTTATTTTAGAATACAACGTACCAATATCAGGCATTGATTCGGACTGATTCACTAAGCTATTAGCAAGGCATTGATGACCAAACACGATTGCGTCAAACGATGGCGCAGCTTGAATAGGATGGATAAGCAGTTGCTTGTTATCTGGTCCTGTATCCAAAATATGCCACTCTATTTGACTTGGTTTTCCAGCGGTACGCAAAGTTGTTAGTGGCCGTTTGTATATTTGACGGACAAATGTGAAGTTTTTATCCTGCAGCCATTTCTCACCACCTCGCTCAAAGTGGCCAAGGTAAAACTGAGTTTCTATCTCAAAAGATTGACCGTCGATAAGTGTGTTTAAGTCAAACGTTGCTGGCAGCAGCGTTATCATGTTTTCCACATAGTGCGCGTGTGTCGTTTTATTTGTTTGCGTTAAGTGTTCCAGCAATTGCTGGCGATGTGTACTTTCTACTTCATAAACAAGTTGGTAATCGTGAGGCGCTTGATATAAAGGTAAGTGACTGGCAAAGAGACGCTTGCCGTTAGTAAACAACACCATGCCATGAGAACCTACTCGTGTATGTTTTTCATGTAGGTCATGTTTATTAAGGGAAGTTTGTGCATCTAAAGTCATGCTTGTTAATATTAACAATGTGAAAAGGATGTGCGTTATGTTTTTCATGGCTGGTACACTTAATACGTTATTATACAACACGGACTATTGCCTTTCCGGTGTTTTGCCCTTCAAATAATCCAGCCAATGTATCTGGCAGATATTCAAAACCGCAGACCTCTGTGGACTTGAACTCTATTTCACCCGTTTTGATCCAAGGGGCAACATGCTCGATCATTTCTGCCATACGGTGAGTAAAATCACGTGCCAATATTCCTTGCACAGAAGCTCGTTTATACAAAAGCTGATGTAAAAAGCGAGGGCCCACTTCAGGGATATCCAGACCGCCGTTGTATTGTGAAATTTGGCCGCAAACAACAACACGGGCCCTCAGATTCAGACTGGTCAACGCTGCATCTGTTATCATGCCCCCAACATTATCAAAGTACACGTCAACACCACCCAGCTCCAAAAGTTTAGTTTGCAATTGTTGCGCCGAAGAATACGACTTGTAGTTCAGTGCTTCATCGACCCCCATTGTTTTTAACCATTCACATTTTTCTTCAGAACCCGCAATACCGATCACACGGCATCCAGCTTTAATAGCAAACTGAGTTACGAGCGAGCCAACGGCGCCTGCAGCACCAGATACGAGTACAGTTTCACCGGGTTTGGGTTTGCCAGCTTCCATTAGTCCAAACCACGCAGTTCTGCCTGGCATACCTAAGATCCCCAATGCAGTTTTTACATCGGCTTGTTCAGGATCGATAGTCTGTATTTCATTGCCGTGCACAACAGCATGAGTTTGCCAGCCGATATATCCGCTCACCCAGTCTCCGGGTTGGAAGTTGTCATTGTTTGATTCAAGTACTTTAGCTACAACCGCAGCACCCTGCACAGTGTTTAAAGGGTGAGGTGGTTCCCATGAGTGTGTTGCTGCTTGCTGGATCCGCATGTAAGGGTCAACAGAAATGTATTCAGACTTTACCAGCACCTCATTTTTGGACAATTGGGGACTAAAATCAGACTCTCTGAGTTCATAGTGCTCTGTGCCTACAAATTCATTAGGTCGTTTTACGTAAAACCATTGCTTCAACTGATAACTGCTCATTTCTATCGCACCTCTTGTATATAATGAGCGAAATTGTTGCATGTAATTTATGTCTCGGTAAGCTATAATTATTCTGCTAATGATTCCAATTTGGAAATGATGGATTAAATGGATACCGAAGATTTAAACAAATTTCTAATTGTTGCTGAGACATCAAATTTACAAACAGCATCTGAACAGCTCAACATTACAGCAGGAGCGCTTTCAAAAACAATTAAGCGCATTGAAACCAAGCTCAACATACGACTTTTTGACAGGGTTGGCCGAAACATTCGGCTCAATCAACACGGTGAGAAATTTCGTCACTATGCATCACATTTGGTGCATGAAGCAGAGCAAGCAATTAGTGAGTTTAGTGGCGATAGAAATAAAACATTGGTGAAGATGGTCGGGCCTTCATTGTTACTTCAGCACTATATTCCCAAACTTACCTTAGGGTTAAACAAAGAACATTATGATTACAGTTTAGAGTCGGTTTGGGAAGGCCGTGCCATTGCGCAGGTAAATACGGGGCAGGCACATTTAGCTTTGGTAACTCGGTTTGCACTAGAAGAAAGTTCCTACAGAGAGGACCTTGCGAGCATACACCTTGGTACTTCTGAGTTTAAAGTCGTAGCAGCAGTTCAGCACCCTTTGCTCAAACGCTTTCCAGATGGAGAGGTCACTGTTGATCAGTTGCGTGAATTCGGTTTTGCTTGTCCGAGTGTATCGCCCTTTTGTGGTATCAAAAGAGGCATTGGTTCTGACGGCTGGCGCGACGATAAAGTGCCTCGTACTATCACCTATCGGTGTTCCGAGTTTAGTGTGCTGATGTCCTTGGTTAACAATGGGATTGCACTTGCGTATGTGCCAGACTTTGTTGCCCGTAATGCAGGGTTAGTGATTATCGATGTGGTGGGATGTGAGCACAGTTGCCAAGAGCATATAGAACTTATCTATAAACCGAGCCTAGCGGCTGGTTGGTTACACCGATTTACTGGTTCTATCGCGATTGAAGAGCAATAAGTAGGGTTATCCGGTCTTATACTCATAAAAGTATTCAAAATACAGTTGCCGCACTTAGGTTTACGGGGGGGCACTTATAGCGACCGTGCAGAATAAACCAATGGTGCATATCTACTTTAAACTCTTTAAATATCACTTTTCGAACTTTTTTCTACTCCAATATTGTTCTTACCTATGGTAAATCGAGAGCGGTTTGATACGCGATAAAGTATGGTGATGTTTAAGCGAGATATAAACGTTGAAGAGCGTTTTATTTTAGCTTTCTGATACTATGCGAACGCTATTTCAATTTTGCTAATCCTAGCAAAAATGACTTATTTGTTTTCTAACTGCTGCTTACGATACTGGCCAGGTGTAAAACCAGTAAACTCCTTAAATGCTCGTGTAAATGGAGCGGCGGAAGCAAAACCACTTTCAATTCCAACAACAAGTACAGGCCAGTCACTTTTATCCGGTGCAATCAAAATGGTTTTAGCATATTCAATACGCATTTGATTTACGTAATGGTTAAAGTTTTTAGCATTAAAATGGTTGAGCATTACAGAACGGATACGATATTCGGGCACGTTCAATTCACGAGCGATGTCAGCAACTCGTAAACTCGATTCCAAATAACGTTTTTCATCAACCAGAATCGCCTGGATTTGTTGGGCTAGTGCGGGTTCTTCCTGAGCAGAGGGCGCTGTGTTCTGTTCTTTTTGATCAAGTTGCTGTTGGCGGAAGAGTATTAATCCATGAGTGCTGATCAGTATGACTAAAAACGCGAAAGTCGAGAGCCAGTCTCGTCCAGTGCCAGCCAATAAATCATTTGGAAGAGTTGCACCTATTAACATGACACTGACAACGCAAAAAATGAATGACGATAGGTAAATAGTTGCCATTTTGCGCTGTAATGCAGTTGAACTATTTAACACCCGATATCCTTCCCAGAAAATAAGAATGAGCATACCCGGGTACAAAATCGAAATTATTTCAGTTAAAACGTTTGTTAATAAGGAAAGCCAAACTGAATGGGCTAGCCACAACTTTTTAGAAAGAAGTAAAAGGTGTTGCAATATTAGACATGCTGAAAGTAACCCAACAAAAATTAGATGGTGACGACTAATAGAGTTATTTTTTCGGAAAAAAGCGCGAGCAAATAGCCAATATGCACTAGAGACGCCAACTCCCAGCATACCGATTAAATGGTGATAAGGTTCCCAAAAGACATTGGTTAACTTGTGTGCGACATACATAGAAGTTGATGCACAGAAAATCGCAAAAACAAAGTGTAAAAGATGCCTTTCTTTTAGGCGAAAATGAAAGATGGCTAATATAAGACTTAGCAAAATTATAATTAATTGGGCTAGATTTAACAGTTCCAACTTTTACTCCCTTTGTTTCTGACGCTATTTTACAGTAACTCAGTTCTTTTTCTATAATCTTCTTGTTTTTGTTCATTTTCGTATATCGATTTTCAAATTTGATGCTCCTCAGGCCTTACGACATGCGAGTATTGATGCGAAATTTGAACAATAAGGTTATTGCTATGAACAGTAAATCGATCACAAATAACGACAGTGTTATTACAAGTAGAAGTATTAAAAACGAAGACAATTTAACGCAAAATAACGCGCCATTAGTACCACTATGGCAAACTTGGGGACTTAGAGTATTTTTTGCGGGATTAGTGTTTGTCATTGGTAAATGGCAGTTGATGTCTATTTTACAGGGGCCTTTTGAGTGGACATCATGGCGAGGTGTGGGGCATTCGCTTTTATTTACACTTGCTTTATTGGCTATCGGCGGCATGTTTCGCCCAATAGCATTTCTACCTATTATGCTATTTGAAATCGTTTGGAAAGTAGTTTGGTTGGCTGCTGTCGCACTGCCACTATGGATGGCAGGTGAGCCAATTCCGGGCGTTGTAAGTGTAAAAGGATCGCTAATTGGGGTTGGTTTAATCATTATTTGTGTCCCTTGGAAATACGTTTGGTGGAGATATTTTTCACAACCTATTGAGCCATGGAGACGCAAAAAACAGGTGAGTAATAAAAGTAGCAACTAAACAGTGATTAAGGTAGGGGAGGAGATCTATACCCAAGCCTCCTCAAGATGCGAGTTTCAGTTGGAGTTAAAAGCGATTTAGGCAAGGCATTGATTGCAAGTAATAGTGGTTCTATTGTTAAAATCAATAACGCAGTATAAATCGCTTTTAAACCAACCCTCTGGGCGCTTCACAGGAACTTACTTTCATCGTTGTAACTTATTAAAAGGGACTGCCATTCTTGCAAACTAACGCCTTGATATTAAGCCCCTGTGAAACGCTGAATTCTGCATCTTGAGGTGGTTTGGGTATAATTGTGCTTAAATGAATTACATACTGTGCTCGAACCTACTTATAATTAAGCTCGCTCATCGCTTGAAGCAACATCACGAAAATACAATGCCTTAAATCCGTTTATTGGTTGTTTTAACAACCCTAAGTGGAATTAAGGCTGATCTGTTTTATCCTTGAATTTACACGAATCTTCAATAATACAGTTACCACATTCAGGTTTACGGGTCGAACACATGTAGCGGCCGTGCAAAATAATACATTCATGTACGCCTACCTTAAATTCAGCGGGCAGGCCTTTTAGTAACTTTTCTTAAAATTTTAAAGCGTTTTACCCATAGCTAATTTGGTGCGGTTGGAAATGCGGTAAATATCTCTGTCTACGATGGTAGGTCAGTTAGATGGTAAAGAAAGTAGATAAGCACTCTATTTTTAATAAATTCATACCGACTTGTTTAGCGGCAAGTCAACGTAATTAGACTCAAGGGAATTTATTTAAAAATAATACAAGAGTCGTTTAAGCTCACTGTTTCTCTAGTTGGCAGGAAACTGGCGGCTATCTGACGTGTTGAATATCAATCGAGTTAGTCATACTATCTGCAACTGAAAGACAGGAGTTATAAACAAAGATGAAAGTATGTAAAAATAAAATTGTCACGCTTAGGAAAGAGCATGGATGGTCTCAAAATACACTTGCAGAAATATCTGGCTTGGGTGAAAGAACCATACAACGAATCGAAAAAGAAGGGGTTTGTTCACTTGAATCTGCTATGGCATTAGCATCTGTATTCGAATTAAGCCCTAAAGAACTACACGTTGACGTTGAGGTAAACCAAATTGATGATGAGGTTGTTCATGCTAGAGAAGTAAATTGGGGCGGAGTGATTGGCATGATTGTTTTGTTTCTGTCTGCTTTTTTTATCATTGATTTAACGAGTAAATACCCAAACTGGGAAATGGTAAGCGCTTGCTTAATATTAGGTATTTCCTTTACTCTTTCTTGTGTCGCACATGGCATTAGAGAAACCTTATCAAGTTTAGCTGCGACGGCGTGGATTATTCGTTTGCCAACGGCCGTACAGGGGGTCAGTAAGAAGATTGCGATAATAAAATCGTTGCGTGATTATGCATACATTGTTGGTATAGTTAGCTCGCTAGTATGTGGATTAACAATAGTTAACCACTCTCAAATTGACCTATTGCACCTTACAAATTACTTCACCTATGCTATTCGACCACTTGTATACGGGATATTGATATCTGAGCTTTGGTTTAGGCCCTTAAAGCACAGACTAGAGCATATACTTAAAGTAAATGCTGTACCTCATAAAGGGGAGAGCAAGTCATGAAAAGAATTTACGTTTTTTGGTTGGTCTTGTTAGCTATTACACCTATCACAATAGAGGCAAACACGTTAGAGTCTGAGTTGAATGATAAAGTAGTAAAGATTATTGAGCAATTTCAAACCCAGCATGGATTTAATGGTTCGATTGCGATAAAACTAAAAGCAAATCCCATTTTTACTTACTCTGTGGGCTACCAAAAGCAAAACACTAAGTTAAACGCAGAGCACTTATTTAGCAGTGGTTCAGTTGGTAAAGAGTTTACAACAGTTGCGCTTTTGAAGTTAATAGATGAAAGCCGTTTGACACTCGATGATCTCATTGGCAAGTATATTCCAACACTTCCACCTTGGGGGCAAAAAATCAAAGTAAAGCATTTACTTTCCCATACATCAGGTCTGCCTAAAATTAGCTGGAAAAATAACATCACAACCCAAGATGTCATGGACCAAGTAATGGCTTTGGAAGTTTTAGAATTCCCACCCGGTACTGATTATTTGTATGGCAACATTAATGTGATGTTGCGAGCTAAAATTGTTGAAAACATAACAGGGCAGGAATTCGATAAATATTTAAAAGATCATTTCTTAGACGCGTTAGGAATGACGAATACAATTCAATCAATAACAATTAATCAGTCAAAGCAACAGGTTGCTGGTGATTATCCTACGGCCATAAACGGTGTAACAATCTATACTACCGCATCTGATTTATTACTTTGGGAAATGGCACTGCTAGACGGAAAAGCTTTAAATGGGAAGTCGGTTTTGAGGTATATATCCAAACACAAATTGTCGGGAAAACCGAACCACATTGAATATGACTTTGGCCAGTTTTATATGGAAAATGAAAAAATTTCTGCGATTAAACATGATGGCAGTAATCCTTCCCACCATGTGCTGAAGTATACAAATTTGACCTCTCAACTCTCCTTAGTCGTTATGTCCAGTGATGGAAACAAAAACTTACTCTATTTAATAAAAGACGATATAGAGGCACTGTTCCAATCGATTAATTAAGTTTTCAGGTCACTTAACCTGCTTTTGAGCACTTAAACGTTAGCAAGCATTATTAACCTAATTCGGTTTTGAAAGCTCTAAATATATAACGTTTATTTCAGATAATAGTGAAACACCTTGCTCAATATAAACGAGATTTAGCTGGTTTGGGTTAGATAGACTGAGTAAATTAGAGTTCCAACTTTACTCAGTCTAATCTTTAAACTCACAAGTCTTCGATAATACAGCGACCGTGTACTATCAACCAGTGGTGCACACAACTTTAAACGTTTTAGGTACTCATTTTTCGAGCTTTTTTTCTGCTTCAGCAACGTTTTTCCCTATAGCAAACTTTATACGGTTTAATAAACAAACAATATGAGTGTCGACATCTGTTGTAGGCCAACCAGAAGATAATTAAGGTAGATGAAGTGCTTGGTTTATTTCCTGTATGGTTTTCGACTTAACGTACTTTGGTGATAACAAGGGACTTTAATAGTGGAGAACGAGTTAATTATAAAAATTTTTATTCACTGTGACACAATCGTGTTTTATCACCGACTAATTAAATATCTAACCAATTGGTAATATGCAAATACAGATGCGAAAACAATTCGAACAAATGATTATCAACAACCAAGGTCGCATACGTTACATTGCTTCCCGATATAGTCATGACGGCGAATTTGACGACATGTATCAGGAAATATTACTGCAGCTTTGGAGAAGTTTCGAGTCGTTTAGCGGCGAGTCGAAACAAGAAACGTGGGTTTTTAAAGTGGCATTGAATACGGCTTGCACATTTGTAAGGGCAGCAGTGAAGCAAAAAGAGATTAAACAGTCTCCATTACACCAATCAATACAAGCGCTTCAGCCTACGCAGGACAGCTGCCAAGCAGACATTCTTAATCGATTTATGGATGGGCTGAGTGACATAGATGCGAGCTTGCTGATGATGTACTTAGATGGGCTATCTTCGGACGACAGCGCCAAAGTGCTTGGTATTAGTTCCAATGCCGTTAGGTCGCGTATTAAGCGCATTAAAAATGAATTTGAAACCAATTACATAGGAGATTGATATGAAGCTAGATGATTTAAAGCAAGACTGGCAACAAGCCATTGAAACCGAATCAACTCCTGATAATTTAACTGAGGTGATTGACATGATTGAGCAACAAACCACTAAGATTGATAAGGAGATTAAACGTCGCGATTTTCTCGAAATTGGAATTGCAGTATTTCTTATCCCGGTTTGGATATGGGGTCTATTAAATTCGGCAAGCACGATGCAAAGTATTGGTTTAATCATCGCGATTGTCGCTTGCATATACATCCCATATCGACTGATATCTGCAAAAAAAGTAAACGCTAAGAAAAGTGACAGCGTTAAGGACTTTTTAGTCCAAGAAAAACAAAAAATTCAGCAACAAAAACAGATGTTGGAGTCGGTTGTATGGTGGTACATAGCACCGCTGACGGTTGCAATTTTACTCATCACGTTAGGTGCAAAAGTGAACGAACAAGGTATTCCTCAAATAGCGTTGGGCATGGTTTGGTATTACGCTTGTGTTGGTTTGCTGGTTTTGGGTGTGTACTTCTTAAATAAACGTGCTGCCAAAAATAAGTTTGCCCCATTGTTAAAGAACATTGAGCAACGGTTGGCAGAAATGAGCTAACTAACCAAAGCCAGCTCATTCTTTTCTAACTCTCTAATTCATAAACCTTTAATGGCGCTTTGAGCGACTTGTTGAGCAAGTCGCTTCGGGCAAATGCGGCCAAAATTGACTAAGGAATTTCGACCATGAACAACAAAGAAACAAACAGCAAACAACAAAGTAATAAGAAAGCTTCTTCTTCGACGATTATTGTCGTCTTGATCACATTAATAATTGCGATAGCCTCTGGTAGCTCATCGGCTGCAAATGCTGAACTAGAAAAGGTGCTTAAACACAAAGTAGAAACTGAAAAACTGAGTGTTGGGATCGCCGTTGCCATCATCGAAAACGGTCAAGTGAGCTTTATTAACGTTGGTGTTGCAAACAAGGAAACGGCTCAAGAAATCGACCAGAACACCTTGTTTGAAATTGGCTCTGTTAGCAAAGTAATGACATCTACGGCACTTGCGACCTTTGTCGACGAAGGCACGTTAAAACTATCCGATCCCGTTCAAAACTATTTGCCTAAGTCAGTCAAGTTACCAATGAAAAATGACAAAGCCATCACGTTTGAGTCTTTGGCAAGTCACCGTTCGGGTTTACCTAGACTTCCAAGTAATATGCAGTTTAGTAACCCGTTAAATCCATATGTAGATTACACGACAGAAATGATGTACGAGTTTCTTAATCAATACACCTTGCCTCGTGAGGTAGGTGAGTCACCAGAATACTCAAACCTTGCAGTTGGTTTATTAGGGCACACGCTTGCTAAAATTGATGATATGAATTACGAGCAAATGTTGATGCAACGTGTTCTAAAGCCATTAAAAATGAAGAATACCTTTGTTGAAGTGCCTAAATCTGCATTGACAAGAAGAAGCAAAGGGCACAACGGAAATCTTGAGACTACCGACTATTGGCAACTACCAGCAATGGCTGGCGCAGGTGCTGTTGTTTCAGATGCTACTGACATGGCACTTTATTTAAAAGCCAATATGCAACAAAACGAGTTAGCGTCGGCAATCAAATTGACCCACCAGCCTACGGCCGAATTTGGAAACTCACTTACTAGAGTGGGACTAGGGTGGATCATCCAAGGCACAGCGGACGGTGATGTTTATATGCACAATGGTCAAACTGGCGGATTCGCTTCGTTTATTGGCTTTAATCCTACTTCGCATAAAGGAATCGTCATTTTATCGAACACTTCTATATTAATGGATGAGGTAGGGTACAGTTATTTGACGAATTCTTTGGCATCTTTAAAGCTAACGACGCCTGTAAAAGTGGCTGAAGTAGAGTTAGCAAAACTGATTGGGAGGTATGAACTGGTACCTGGCTTTATATTGTCGATAACTCACGATGGGGATAAGTTATTTGTTCAAGGTACAGGGCAACCAAGACTGCCTCTAACTGCCAACTCAATCAACGAGTTTGTAAATAATGCAGTAAAAGCGAGGATACAATTTGAGCTTGATGCTAATGGCATAGCAACGTCACTTACTATGTATCAAGGTGGTCAAACACTTCCTGGCAAAAAACTAAAATAGAAAGATAGTTATTTGCAGCTCAGAGCTTTTCATTTTGCGCCTTTTTACAAGGCGTCTTTTTCTTACTTGGTTTTATCCTTAAACTTACACAAATCTTCAATAATACGAGCGCCACATTTAGGCTTGTGAGCAACACAAGTGAAGCGACCGTGCAAAATGAGGCAGTGAAGCACATCGACTTTAAATTCTTTCTGTACAACTTTTAGATGTTTCTGTTCAGCCTCTACTACATTTTTTACCCATCGCAAATTTAGTGCGATTGGATACGCGGTCGATATGGGTGTCGACAGCTATTGTAAGGCAGCCAAAAGATAATGAAAGTAGATAAAATAAGAAAATTAGACTTCACTGATTGAGCCCTTCATAAAGGAATGTGCTCTGTAGCGTTTAATTAATCTATTATGTTGGAGAGGGAGTATTTGTATTTTTCTTTAAATTTAGGAAGTAAATTCGTTAATTGGTTACTTATGTCACTTTCTAAATGGCCAATACTTTTGTGGATTGTATGGTGGATAGTTACCTTACCAAGTTGAACTAAATTAAATTTTTCTTTAAATAGGGGGAGTGTATCTTCATGCTCTAAATAAATTAAATAATCAATTCTGTCTATTTTTAACATTTGTAGCAATGTGGCTGCATTTTCTATCGTAGCGAAATTGAACTTTAGATCTAAGCTTTCAGTCAGATGCTTTGTGCCTTTCGCTGCAAATACGCGATTCTGTTCACTCATTGCCGTGTCGATATCACAAGTTACTTTTTTATTGCAAAGTAAATATAAAATAGCATTACCTAATGGAGGAGTTAATTTTATCAAACTTTCTCTAGTATCTATAGCGTATGATAACCGTGCAACATCAGCTTGAAACATTCCTTTTTCTAATTCCTTCAAACCGCGCCCCGATGGCATAGACACAATCTCTATATCAAAGCCAAGGCTGTTATAAACTTGACTAATTAAAGGCCAATAAAAGTAAGCTTTGGGGTGATTGGGTGATGAAACAGAAAGTTTTTCTTTTTGAGCGGTTACAGTTGGAGTAACTAGAACAGCTATAAGTATTAGCAAATGTGAAAATGATCTAGTTAATTTGCTTATTAGACTCAACTTTGTGTTACCCCCCATTTTTTTGCCTTTAGAACAATAATCCAACTATTTAAATAATAGGAGACATTCGCTTTTATTGCCAAATTATTTTGTGGCGAGTGTACAAAATTCAAAGCTAGAAAGGGGAGTTAAGTCTTTAGAGTGGAGGCACTTATACAAAACGCTTAAACCAACCATTACTAATTTAAATTAGTCTAATATATCGGTGACGCAGTAGACCAATAAAAGCTTTACTCCGTTTTATCTTTAAACTCACATAAGTCTTCGATAATACAGCTGCCACATTTAGGTTTGCGGGCGGTACACATAGCGGCCGTGTAGAATCAACCCGTGGTGCACTTCTACTTTAAATTCTTTCTGCACGACTTTTAAAAGTTTCTTTTCAACCTCTACTACGTTTTTACCCATAGCAAACTTGGTCCGAGTGTAACAGATGCAAAAATTGAAAAGATAACCACGGAGATTAAATATTCCATAAAAGCTCCTGTACGGCCTATATTATTAATTACAGTTATATTTGACGTTAGAAAGGGTTAGGTTATTTTTCCGTTACTAAAATAATAAGCGATGAGGCCTAAGGAGTTGATCAACCCATGCGCAATGATCAGTGGGAATAATTTTCGACCGTTATATAAATATACTAAAGCGAAAATGACAGCTACAACACCCGTGCTAATAATTCCTGGTATACCTTGAGATATATGAAGCATACCAAAAATAGTCGCGTGCAAGATAACGGCTGAAAGAATGCCTGCTTTCCTTTCTCCAAATAACGACATTAGGTTGTTCAATAAAAAACCACGCATTAATAGCTCTTCACCTATCGCTGCACCAACCCAAATTACAACTAGTAAATATATGGCTAAATACAAAGGATTACCTAATAAGAATTCAAACCTATCGGTAGAGCTTTTGGGTATGGTTACATCAAGGGCACTTGAAATAATCGGAACTACTGCTGCCATAAATGCGAGCACTATCACCACTATTAAAATGGCAATGCCTATAGACTTGAACAAACTTCTCCCATCAGTAGGTAAGTTAAATCCGCGACTTTTCCATGTGATGTCTTGTTTCTTCATAAAGTATGTTGCGACAAATATTCCACACCACATTGCGATTGAACCCGCACCAATAACACTTAACCTGTCTGCGATGTCTTTAACGAGTAACATTACGCCTAGGACTACAACAACTTCAAAAATTGTTTGTTGTTTCGAAGTTAACTTTATCATTATCAAATTTTTCCTACTATTGCCGAGTTTTAACTTTTCGGTGGTATTGTATTGGCCTATTAAAATAATGGTTTAGTCCTTATTATTTAAATGATAATATTTAATTGATTTATTAGTAAAAGAGATAATTGGTTTCCAATGGCATTACATCCGGCAACGTTAACTTGTCTTCAAGTATTTAGCGCAATAGTTGAAGAGGGTGGTTTTAGTAGGGCATCCGAACGGTTGGGGTTGACGCAAAGCGCGGTAAGCCACCGAATAAAACAATTGGAAGAAATCACAGGTGTAACACTTATTAATAGAACAACGAGATATATGAAGGTGACTGATGTTGGCCAACGTTTATATAATCAGTCTCGACTGAATCTTGTTGAGCTAGAGCGTACATTATCCAGTTTGAAAAGCATGTCTGAAGCTCCTTTAAGTTTAACCACTATATCGTCATTAGCGACCAAGTGGTTGCTACCTAAACTCAATGAGTACAACCAAGAACACCCTAATCAGCCATTATCGGTGCTAACTGATGATAAAATTATCGACTTAAATTATGAAGGCATCGATGCCGCAATACGCCTAACCGATATTAACGATCCTGCTCTGCATATGACCTTTATTTGTGATGAATGGGTTTTTCCCGTAGCAAGTGGTGCTATAGCTAAAGATGAAAATATTATTGCTCAACCAAACCTGTTATTAGATTTTCCTTGGCTTATAGATGTTATTGCTGAAAAAGGAAGTGATGAAAGCTCTTGGAAAGGTTGGCTCAGCAACCAAGCACTAGGTTTTCCTGACAATCATAAGAAGCAAAGCTTTAACCGAACTGACATTGCACTTCAGGCAGCGGCGGCGGGGCAAGGAATTGCCATCGCTAGAGCTAGTTTAGTTGAAACAGATATGTTGGAAATGAAACTTTTTAAACAAGTAGGACGTGCAGTAAAGATGAAATATTCATATTATTTCGTCTGTTCTCATGAAAAGGCAGATCACCCAGTGATAGCCAACCTTAGAGATTGGATATCAAAAGAACTCAAGGCATCTGTGAGCAAAGTTAAGCAGCAACTTATTTATTAAAAACATTTTACGTGAAATAAAAAATGTGTAATTAACTAGGGATAGATAATTGGCATGTGTGTAAATGCGTTAGCATTTAATAGTCCAATAAGTCGGTTGCATTAAGCTTTAAGCATAACTCCAGAGTACTCATCTTTCAGCTTGTGTAATTAAAGTGAACCTAGTTATTCACTCTGGTCTTTAAACTCTCACAAATCTTCAATAATACAAGCGCCGCATTTAGGTTTACGTAAGTATATAGGCCGTGAAGAATAAGCCAGTGATGAACATCGACTTTAAATTCTTTCGGTACAACTTTTAGACGTTTCTGTTCAACCTGTACTACGTTTTACCCATAGCAAATTTAGTGCGATTGGATACGCGGTCGATGTGGGTGTGTAAAGCGATAGTAGGCCAGCCAAAAGATAATTAAAGTAGGCATTGTGACTGACTCAATTTTTAGATCTGCTTTTAGCCAAAAGCTGAGCTTGACTCTTGAGTTACTAAAATCAGTTCAGCAGAGCCTAAAATCGACAAAATGCCTTTATGAAATAAATCGCAACCTAATCTAAGACCTGGCCTCTGCTAGTTTATGAGGCTAAACCAATCTGTTAGCTGACTATCAGTTTCAAATACACGAGAAAGTTATATTTAACGAAAAGTAGCAAAACGCGTTTTATTTAATTACTAGAGAATACATCGAAATTTCGATTCTTCGTATAAGCATATACAAGAGACATTTTTGAAATATCAAATCTGGATGGTAATTGGTCTGCCAAAATATCAATTTTCTTCGTTTGTTCTGAATACCTTTTTATTGCGTTTTTTTGTCCTAATGCTAACCAGAACCATTGTTCACCATACTTCTTAATATTTAAAGAACGATGAGTAATTAAGGAAATATCATCAGTCGGAATATTTGTATCTATCGTTCCATTTGGTCCTGATTTCACAATATTGTTTTGGTCTACCCAAATAGTGTTTCCAGAATTACTTGCATGCTGGACATATTTCCAATTAGGGGATTCAATTGATGAAATTTCACTCATTAAGTCATAAATGTGAACTTGCCATTTACCTTGTTTCTTCATGCTAAAACTAATTTGTTGATCTGTTTTGAACGATACAGCGCGCAGTTCCTGCTCTGGTAAAGGTAATTTGGTGACTTTAAAATCAGATAAATTAACATAAAATATACTATTGATACCCAGCGCTATTAGCGCTTGGCCATTTGGAGAAAACTTCAAATCGAAGTAGTGATTTTGGTGATCAAAGTTAGTTAGCTTTAAGCGCTTTTCTGTCACAACATCATAAAGCCATATTTGTTCACTGCCTGTAGCTTCACTTATATAAGCTACTGCTTTACCGTTTGGAGAAAATGCTGGTAGCCTGTCACTAACACTAGCATTTGCAATAGTTTTGCTGTTCCCATTAATTAGATCTACAAGTTTAATATCTTTGTTATGCCTACCTGCAACATATAAATAGTCCGTGCCGTTACTATGTCTGTAGGGTCTTACGATTTGTTCACTGGCAGAAAAAATAATTTCTTTTTCCTTACCAGATAAATCATAGCTAGCCAATTGATATGATGGGAAACCATCCATAAGGACAATTCTGTCTCCTTGGTGAGACCATATTCCGCAGCAAATATAAGCATTTTGCTTGAACAGTAAATTAAGTTTTTCACTATCTAAATCAAGAGAGTAAAACCCTACCCACTGCTTTTCATCAGGCGATGAAATGAGAAGCTTGTTTTTTGTTGGGTGGAGATCAAATTGACTATTTCCTGCCAGATGAACACTCGGCTGATTTAATCGTGTTTTTATTTTGGTTTTAAGATTTAACTCAAATAATTCATAGGGTGTACCAGCTCCTTTATTTTCTGAAAATACAACTGTATTCTTATCGTGGGTATACGACATCCCCCCATAACTTCCTTTATTACAAGTATAAATCAATTCTGGCTCTTCTAATTGCAGACCATTGACGGCTCTAGTGTAGTATTGGCAAGTATTGACACTAGTTACCAAGTAAACTATTTCTTTACCGTCTGGGCTCCAACTCGCAGGACCAACATCTGCATCATTACTATGTTGCACATATACTTTCTCATGACTTTTTAAACTTTTGATGACAAGGTTAATTTGGTTGTCTGATGTAATCGACATATAGCTAATTCTAGTGCCATCAGGAGAAATCGAAGGTTGAACTTCATTACCGGCATCAGTGGTAAGAACAATTGAACCTGAAATTTTAATGTCTTTATCTATTGTTAGCTCAGAACTAGGTTTATCTTGAACAAGTAGGAACCAAGAACAAAATGCAGCAATTAACAGAAAAGTTGCTAGTAACAAAAGTTTTTGATTACTTTTTCTAATTATTTCGCTGCTTCGATCAGCATGTATTTCGATCAAAGGTTGTTTTTCTTTATAATCAGCTAAAGGTTGAACATTAGCGATAAACTTGTAACCTTTTTTTGGAAAAGTAGCGATAAAGTTAGGCTTTCTTGCATCATCTAGAAATACTTTCCTGAGCTTTGTGATAATCCTAGTCACAGCATTATCGGAAACAATGCGGCCTTGCCATACATATTCAATTAGTCGGTCTTTACTAATGATTTCATTCGGATGCTGACAAAAGTAAACCAAAAGCTCTACCATCATAGGTTCTAACTGGCTCGAACCATCCTCAGATAGCAAAGTCTGCTTTTCGTCACAAAAAATATAATTATTAATTTGCCAACGCATATAAAATATTTTAACAAAGGTAAGTATTTGAAAATTAACATACATCCTCCATTTAGTCACATAAAATCATAACAAATCACAAGATTGTCACGACTTATTTTCACCATTCCCTTAACTTCTTTTCGCAATCTAAATTTATTGAACTAAAAAGCAGGTAACTATGAATAAAGCGTCTTATCTATTGGCCATTGCAGCTTCTATTTCTCTAACGTCCTGTTCTGTGAGCGGTACAGAAAGTGAAGCGACATTAAGGGCTGCGAGTGTTTGTTTTTCAACTAACTCAAGTGCAGATATTAAAGCTCAATTTGAAAACGGTATCGTGTCGAAAACGATATTCACTAACAAAGAGGAATCTTTATCTAGCATTGAAGAACGGTTAGAAGATCTTAATATTCCTTCACTTTCATTAGCTGTAATGAACGGTGGTATTATCGAGTGGTCTGCTATTTATAATTCACCATCAAACAAAGCGCTAATAGATTGTAATACACGTTATCAAGTGGCTTCATTATCAAAGCCTGTCACTGTCATGGCTGCGATCCGTATGCAATCAAATGGGTATATCGATCTAAATGAAAATATCGAAAACTATTTAAAGAGCTATAAACTGCCAAAAGGCAAGCAAACGAAGAGTGCGCCTATTACGATTAAAAATACCTTAGATCACTCTTCGGGGATTAATTCTGGAGGCTTTTTAGGGTATCAACAAGGTTCACCTATACCATCTGATATTGAAATATTAAAAGGTAATAAGCATTCAAATTCAGCACCTTTATCTGTTGTTAGTAAACCAGGAGTGCAACTTGCTTATTCAGGAACAGCATATACGTTAGCTCAAGTTGCATTAAAGGATATATTCAAAAAAGATTTTTCCAGCATTATGGATAAATGGATCTTGTCGCCGTTGGGGATGGAAAACTCCAGTTATCGTTCTCCTGATATATCTTCTAAAAATCAACCAAACTCAAAAATACACGCAATTTCAATTGCTAAAGGGCATGACTCTGATGGTAAAGAAATAGAAGGTGGTTGGAGAGTTCATCCTGAACTAGCCGCCGCTGGAATGTGGAGTAACGCCAATGATATGGCTACTTTTATGCTTGAAATATACAAAGGCTACCTAGGCAAGAGTACTTTGTTTTCTCAATCAGAGATAAAGCAAATGCTTGAAAATGAAAAAGATGGCCACGTTTATGGGTTTATTTTAAACCATGAAGGAGATGACATTACTCTCACCCATTTTGGCGGTAATGTGGGTTACCGAGCTGGCATGACTATTAGCTTAAAAACGGGAGATGGCTTAGTTTATTTACTTAATTCTGACAATGGTGCAGCGTTAGGAAATCAATTAATGATGACCGCATCAAAACTGTACGATTGGTCCAGCTTTAAACAAATCATCAAAACCAAACGTGAAGCCAAGATAGAGATATTGAAGTCTCTAGTAGGTAATTACTTGTGGAACGAGCAACTAGCGTTATCCATTAGTTATGAAGATGAACATCAACAGATTTCACTGCATTTCCCCAATGGTGATCAATACAAACTCACTCCTATAAAAGGAGTTGGTAAATCCTTTATACATCAGGACACTGCCACACTTGTCTCTTTTAACTCATGGGATAAAGAGACTGAATTTACTGTATATGGACAACGAGCTGTAAGAATGAAATAACGCCAACACGCCTCGTTAACAATGAGCGTGAATGACACCCGAAAGCAATTTACTAAAAGGAAAAAAAGATGAAAACACTAACGGCGATAATACTAACATTACTGTTACTCACGACAAATGCGACAGCAGAGCCTAGAAAAAAAATATTAATAGTTGCCTCTAATATGATTGATATGGGCGATCCTGAAAAACACGACGCAAGAAATAATTTATGGGAATTCGCTCCGCCGTATCATATTTTTGTTAGTCATGGATTTGATGTCGACTTTGTATCACCTCAAGGTGGAAAGATTGAGTTTATGATGGATCCTCTCGGTATTAGTAGTTACACCATCAAGTATGAAGGTTTTCTAGAAAAAACGAACAGTTCATTATCGCCTGCTCAAACTGATCCAAATGACTACTGGGGAGTATTCATCGGTGGTGGTTACGGGGTTATGTTTGACGTTGCAGAGAATAAGGAAATACATTCGATTATAAGCCGGGTATATGAATCAGGTGGTATTGTTGGTGTCGGCGGTCATGGCTCAGCAGGTATCGTAAACGTAAAATTATCGAACGGTGAGTTTTTGGTGAAAGAAAAAAAAGTGGCCGGTTTTCCTAACTCTACCGAAAAATCTAAATCATGGGCAAAGCAAGGGACACTTTTGCCTTTTCTTATTGAAAGTCAGTTAAATAAAAATGGCGCTATCGCTCAGAATAAGAAAACACTAAAAGATAAACATGCAGTGGTAGTAGACCAACGAATAATCTCAACAATGTTCTTGCCTCCAGCAGCAATTGTCGCAAAAGAAATGATTTTATTGAAAGAAGCTAAATAAAGCGCGATGACGAAAGTAGCCGATGCTAATTAGCAATGCGCTCGATTTTAGCTTCTTCTAATTAAATACAATAAGGAAAATGTATGGTTAACCCATTTAAAATATTAAACTTTTACAGTATCGTAATTACCAGTTTGATGTTAAACATCGATGCACACGGGCAGGTTGGTGGTAGTGCGGGCTACGACAGTTCTTTACGAGCAATTGAACCTAAAAATATTACCTTTAATGCCGGACTCGCTGGTTCCTCTTCGCCTCAAATAGGTAGGCTTATAGTCGCGAAAAGTCACAGGCGCGTAATTTACAGTCTAACGCCAAATTAAACATCGTTAATTCTCTTAGGTTATTTGCCAGCTCTAACCTTATTCTAATTGACCATATATCTTCGAGTTTTAGAGAAAGTTTTGACTAACTAGTTTGCCTTTATTCCAGCAAGGTTTTCGTGAAGTTGATTTGCTGTCGACAATGATAGTGCTCCTTTCATGAAGGGACTATAAGAATGGCTGGGAGCACTGAATTTATTAATAGCAGACATTGTGCGTATGTAATTAAGGAATGCTTCACTTAGCCAGTTTCGGACATTAGTTTTTGAGTTACTAATGGCAGCTCAGAGCTTGAAGCGGACATCGCTCTTTTGTGATGCCATAATCATGCTAATGATAATATTAAACCAAGATTTCAACTTATTTGTGACGCGGGTTCAAGCTCATTGCAGCCGTAACAATTTGCGTTTTTAAAACAAAAAACGACTATTTTAGTAATTTCGCTTTCCTTGATTCTAATTTTTAATTACTAGGGGCTATGTAAGTAATACCTGTCTTTATGTCAGTGATACTTGACACCTATCAACTTTGATGTAATGCTTACCTTACATTATGTCATGAGATGGTGACATGATTAGATAGTTGATTAACGATAGCAAGGTAAAGACCGGAGATTAAAATGAGTAATGAATTAGATAAAAAGGAAAAGAAGTTTCTAGTCAAATTTATGTTGCATATAGCGATGTTTTTAGCGGTTTTAGCGATATCAGTAGTAATGAATGAAACCAATAATTTGTCTATATACAGCACTGGATTCCTCGCAATGTCTCCTGTAATTCCTGTGATATTTTTATTGCGGCTGGTGGTAAATCATTATAGGTCATTAGATGAATACATCCAGAGAGTAATGGGTGAAAGTTTGCTTTGGGCTGTAGGTGTTGTTGGCTGTGTGGCAATGGCTTATGGCTTGCTGGCAGAAATGGTTGAGGTGCCAAGCTTTAGCCCCGCCTTTATGTTGCCAGCAATAGCAGTCATCTTTGGTGTAGCGCAGTTTATTAAACTATCGAGCGATACCCATGAAGAATAGGTTACGGGTACTTCGTGCAGAAAAAGGCTGGTCTCAAGCAGATCTTGCTGAAAAGTTAGGAGTGTCACGTCAAGCCGTGAACGCTATAGAAACAGGGAAACATGATCCTTCTTTAACTCTTGCTTTTGCTCTTGCGGATGCTTTTGGACAACGCATTGAAGATTTGTTTTTGCACAAAGAGTAAATCTTAAACAATATACCTTCTTTAGGCGAACTGTCGTCGTTATTCTGTGCGAATAATGCAGTCTGCTTTGTCGGAGAACTTGTCGTTAGATAAGCCAAGGCTAATGTCAGCAGTCGTTTCAAAGTAGACAAAAGTTATTCTGTCTTATCTTTAAACTCGCACAAGTCTTCGATAATGCAGCTGCCACATTTAGGTTTGCGGGCGGTACACACATAGCGGCCGTGTAAAATCAACCAGTGGTGCACATCAACTTTAAACTCTTTAGGTACTACTTTTTCGAGCTTTTGTTCTACATCATCGACGGTTTTGCCCATGGCAAGTTTAGTACGGTTTGAAACACGGTAAATATACGTGTCCACGGCTATTGTCGGCCAGCCGGAAGATAAGTAAGGTAGTTGTCTGGTTGGAAGTATAATAGCACTTGAATTTTTTTGCTTTTCAGTGGCATAGTTCCTACCTCAATAAAATAATATGGATTTTTCATGGCAGAGCTTCTAATTCCCCAATCTTTAAAAAAATACTTAGCTAGCAATGACGTTATTCCTTTAATTGGTGCAGGTGTTTCTATGTCTGTCGAAAACAAAGATGGGAGTAGGGCTTTTCCATCTTGGCCTGAACTACTTAATTTTGCAGCAGAAAGATTGGAAAATGAAGAGTTATTAGATGATAGTCATCTAGTAAAATTGCTTGTGAAGAAAGGAAAGCTCCAACAAGCTGCGCAAGAAGCTCAAGAGCAATTGTCAGGCAGGCGCTGGTATGATTTTATGCAATCCCAATTTGTAATAGATTTCACTCAATTGGACGATAGCTGTAAGGCGTTACCACAGGCAATTTGGCAATTAAGTAACAGGCTTGTAACCTTAAATTATGACAAGGTATTAGAATGGGCACATACAGAATCAGTTAATGTTTGTGCTTTTGATAACGAAAATACAAATCGACTTGCAGAATTTTCACGCAATGGCTCCCAAGAAATGCTTTGGCATTTGCATGGTAAAATCGAAAATCCTAAGCATATGGTGCTTACTCCACAATCATATAATCGGGTATACCAAGAAGATGCTGAAGAACATTATCAGGCTGCGCTTACCAAGTTCAAAGAGCTGTTAAGCAACAAGATTATTCTTTTTATTGGTTGTTCACTTGATGACGCAGAGCTATTGGCTGCAATTGTAAAACAAAATAAATTGTTTGATAATAATACTGGTCCTCATTATGCGCTGGTAAGAGAAAGTGATAAGCAGACAATTGATGCTAAATTGACTGGCATACCAGTTAATACAATTACTTTTAGTGACTTTGGTCAACCGTTAATTGATGCTGTACATCAATTGGTTGAATGCAAAAATCAACAAGAGCAGCAACCAAAAGAATCAATTCAACCACTTAAGGAAGAACCAAATAAGCACGATAAAATTGGTCTATTTACAGCCTCACCTTTAGATAAACCAATAAATGATTCAGATATTGTTGCAAAGCTCAAAAAATTTAAATATCCAATTCATCAACAAGCTTTTACTGAAAGTAACTTAATGGAGGCTGATGATTATTCCATTTTATTTTTATTAGCCAAAACAACGAGTAGTGGGTTGTTGATTGAAGACGACAACGCTTGTAGTGATTACTTAGCAATTGATGAACTAGAAAGTAGCTTACCAATTAATGCTAAAATAACAGTGTTGATCACAGATAAACTATTGAATGAGCAAGAACTAGAACAAGTTAAGTTCCCATTACTGGTTTTTCCTCTGTTAAATCAACAAGGCAAAGATCTTAAACCTCTTGATAAATTAGCGCATCAACTATTTAAAAGGCCGGATGTTAAACACTTCATTGATAAAAGTGATGTTCAATCGGTGCATATTAGCGGTGAGTTAATAGAATCTCTGAAACCAGAAAACCGTCAGCATTGGCATAAGTATCAACCATTACTACCTAAAGGTATTAATACAAGTGAATTGCAAGGCTTTACAGGGCGTTTATCTGATTTAGCGGATATTAGCCAAAAGCTTGCTAAAGCAGCCAACAAACAAAGGTTATTAACAATTAAAGGCAGTGGTGGCTTAGGTAAAACAACAATAGCAAAAAAAGTGGCATTGGAATTAGCGAATCGAGGGCATTTTGATGCAGGTGTGTATTTTATTGATTGTGAACATATCTCAAGTAGCAATCAGCTTGAAATGCACATCGGCAGTGCCTTTAACTTACGTGCCGCTGATGATTTATTTGGTCACTTAGCAAAACATCATGGTCAGCGAGAGTGCTTACTGATTTTTGATAACTTAGAAAGTTTATTGTATTTAAAACAAGCGGATAAAAGCCAAAACAAGCAAGAAGTAGAACAAGTTAGGTTATTGTTATCGCAAACCCTAATGTACGCAAATGTGTTGGTGACCTCAAGAGAAAGTATTAATGCAGAATGGGAAGATGTGTTGCCATTTCGGCAAATGGAGTCTGAAGAAGCGTTAGCATTATTTAATCGCCTAACTAAAAACGGTTATCGCAGTGATAAAGATCAAGAGTTTGCGCGCAGAAAGATTTTAGAGCCACTTCTTAATAATAACCCGTTAGCCATTAAGTTAATTTGTGACGGTATGCCAGCGGGTAAAAACTTAAAAGAGTTAAAGCAAGAGTTAGAAGACGACTTTTTTGATAAAGTAAAAGAAGAAGACTTAACGTTAATGTTTGACGATGAAGTTGATATGAATATTAATCGTCAAGAGTCTCTTTATGTTTCTATTCTTTATTCGTACGGTTCATTGGAGGAACATCAGAAACGTACATTGGAATCCTTCTCGTTATTTCCTGATGGAATAGACCTCGATACTTTTAAACGTATAGTAACTGAAAGTAAAAGGAGAGATAGAAACGAAGAGGCAAATAAATTGAAAAAGCCGATTAGCGATAAAGATATTGCCGTACTTACAAATAAATCATTAGTCGAAGCTAATGGTGGGTTTTATTCATTACAGTCGGTTATTCAACGTTTTGCTCGCTTTCAGTTTGAACAACATACGGCAGAAAAAGATAAGCTTGAATTATTTAAACAAGCGTTTAGTTATAATCAGCAGGTTATGGAGTTTATTTACAATCTCAAAAACACTAATAAAAAGTCGAATCTAATTTTTTCATCCCTTTTTAATAATTTGATAGCCGCGCTCACTTATGGCACTAAGAGCAATGTAATCAGAAGTGAAGATGAAGTAGAAGATTACTTTGAGATGGTTGAACACATTGGTGTTTTTTCAATTATTAGGTTAAATCTAGGTCCTGAATTTTTAGCTGCCTACGAAGCAATTAATATTGAAGGGCTTGTAACAAAAAGTAATGAATTGCAGGTAAGGCAGGTATGGAAACTCATAAAACTTCTAGCGCGCTATTATAACGGAGAGTTTGATGCTGCTTATGAGCAATTAAAATCTTTAATGACAATTGAGTCGTTATCGGCTCTTTCAGGAAAGTATGAGAGAGGTCGAGTACTCGAAAGGATTGTTTACAATATCGCAATGAATCTATATGAGATGGAAGGTTATACACTTGATAGGATTGCCCATAACATAAAGTTGAATTCATATCGGTACGTCACTTTGGGTTCATCGGATGTGCAAGTTGCAATGAATGTTGAACCCTTAATGGGGCTAGTTAATACTGAGTCGAGTTACTACGAGGCACAAGGTTATCTATATGGGGCAATCAATCTAAATCAACTAAATCACTCCATTGATGATTTATATGAAAATCAGCATATGGAAAGGGTGCAGTTAACTTATCTTAAATCTTGTGAAACCTCTGTCAGCTATGAAGCTATAGATAAGTTGGTTAGCGTTAACCCTTATACGCGAGGTTTAAAAAAGTTGATGTATGCTTTTTCATGCGAGCATGAGCAGTCATCTGAGCTAGAACATAATGAGCTGAATGAGAATATAATTCAGTATTACCAATCAGCATTACCAGACTTAAGCCATATTAAGTTTTATTATGTGCAAGCACTTTATTTTTATGCTAAATTTTTACAAAAAGCTGATAGCATAGATTTCGAAACTATATATGAACAAGGGTTAGGGCTAACTAAAAGGCATCATTATCGATATTGGCAACACAGATATTTATTATTAAAACAACCCAATTTAGGACGTTATAAACCAGAAGATTACCCACTACCTAGAAACCTTGATATTTCGTCATTAATTGAAAAGCAAGCTAAGTGGATAAAACAAACTTATGGTACAAGCTTAAATCCATTCAATCAGGGCAACACTGAGTTAAAAGCGCTTCCAAGTTAAATCTTTCAATAGTATTTTTTAGATGGGGGAGTTTTATAACTCTCTGATAAGTTTTAATTAAGCAGTAAAGTAAGCTCAAATTAGATACTAATTAGTGTGACTTAAATTTCAGTCTTATCTTTAAACTCGCACAAGTCTTCGATAATGCAGCTGCCACATTTAGGTTTGCGGGCGGTACACACATAGCGGCCGTGTAGAATCAACCAGTGGTGCACATCAACTTTAAACTCTTTAGGTACTACTTTTTCGAGCTTTTTCTCAACCTCAACTACATTTTTACCCATCGCAAATTTTGTGCGGTTTGAAACGCGGTCGATATGGGTATCTACAGCGATTGTCGGCCAGCCAAAAGCGGTGTTCAGTACGACATTGGCTGTTTTACGGCCCACGCCAGGCAGGGCTTCTAAGGCTTCTCTGTTCTCTGGTACTTCGCTGTTATGTTGATCCACTAATATTTGGCACATTTTATATACGTTAGCGGCTTTTGAATTAAATAAACCAATGGTTTTAATATAATCACGCAGTGCGTCGTGGCCAATATCTAAAATAGCTTGTGGTGTATTAGCAACTGGAAATAGTTTGCGTGTCGCTTTATTCACACCAACATCAGTGGCTTGTGCTGACAGTGTAACGGCAACGAGTAACTCGAATGGGCTTGAATACTCAAGCTCTGTTTCTGGGTTTGGATTATTATCGCGTAAGCGAGTAAGTATTTGATAACGTTTTTCTTTATTCATGCAACTTAAAACGCATTAGCTTTTATTAAGTTAATGCGCTTTCCCCTTAAGTTAAGCTAGTAACACGCGCCCGAGGGCCTTTTTCAGCTTCTGGCGATGTTATTTGTTTTGATTTTATTTGTGCGTCGATAACGTTTTTAGCTGCAATGAGTAAACCTAAACCCAAAAATGCACCGGGTGGTAAAATAGCGAGTAAAAATTGATTATCAAAACTAAACACTTCTATGCGTAAAACGCTAGCCCAAGGGCCTAGCAATAAATCAGCGCCGTCGAATAATGTACCTTGTCCTATGAGTTCACGCATTGCACCTAAAACCACGAGTACAACCATAAAACCGGCCCCCATCATTAACCCATCAAATGCAGATAAGTGCACGGGGTTTTTAGATGCATATGCTTCAGCACGGCCAATAATGGCGCAGTTAGTAACAATTAGGGGAATAAAAATTCCCAGAGATTGATACAGACCAAAGGTGTATGCATTCATTAATAATTGAATAATCGTTACAAATGCGGCAATAATCATTACAAAAACAGGAATACGGATATCTTTTGGTACCCAATTACGTACTGCAGAAATAGTTACATTTGATCCAATGAGTACCATCATGGTTGCAAGTCCAAGACCTAGCGCATTAGTGATGGTAGATGTAACAGCTAACAGTGGGCACAACCCGAGTAACTGCACTAATGCAGGGTTGTTTTTCCACATGCCTTCGTTGATTAACTCTTTATACTGACTCATGCGTCACCTGTATTACATGCATTGGGGGCATCAAATATCATATTAAATTGAGATTGCGAAAATAACACTGCGTCTTTTACAGAGCCTACCACTGCACGTGGTGTAATTGTGGCACCTGTGAACTGATCAAAATTACCGCCATCTTTTTTTACAGCCCAGCGATCATCATTTTCACCTAATACGGTTTTTCCTTCAAAGAGCGTGATCCAAGGCGACTTTTTAAGTTCAATTTTATCGCCAAGACCTGGCGTTTCTTCATGCTTGGTTACACGTACGCCGCCAATAGTGCCGTCTGCGAATACAGAGGTAATCAAATCAATATCACCACTATAACCTCTTGGTGTTACGTGTCGTATTATTAACGCAACAGGTTTGCCTTTCATGCGGGCTCGGTAAATTATTTGTGGGGACTTACCAAGTTGTGGGTCATCAATAAGCACACAGTCTTGATATAATGAATTATCATAAAACTGTGGTTTGAGAACTTCTTGTAGTTGGGTTGATAATTGATTGCGTTCTTGCAGTGCGATGTTATCAGCAGTTAAGTTATAGACTACAGCAACAGCCCCCGTTGTTGCTAACGCAAAGGCTGTCAAAATGGCACCGTTTTTAGTCATTGAGGGTAAAATCATTATTTTTTCACCCCATGCCCGTAGGTCCTAGGTTGTGTGTAGTAGTCTATTAAAGGAACAGCCATATTTAATAATATCACAGCAAAAGCCACTGCATCCGGAAAGCCACCAAAGGTACGAATTAAATAAATTAATAAACCGATAATTGCGCCATATATTAATCGACCTTTATTGGTGGTTGCAGCAGATACGGGATCAGTCGCGATAAAAAATGCAGCAAACATAGTCGCGCCACTAAATAAATGAAAAACAATTCCTGCTTCTGTCCCTGGCGATGCAATGTAACCAATACCACTGCATACAGCAAGTGTTACAATTAAGCTCACAGGAATATGCCAGTTAATGACTTTACTTTTAATAAGGTAAAGACCACCGATTAAAAAACCTAGATTAACCCAACCCCAGCCTTTACCAACCCACTCGTTGAACAAGGGGGATTGCATACTTTCTGACGCGGTTAGACCATGGGCAATATCTGTTTTTACGGTATCAAGCGGGGTAGCCATTGTCATCCCATCGATCCCTACACGCAATTGATCAACACTAAAACCAGTTGCAGTGAAATCAGTGAATATCACCCCCAGTTGCTGACTAAAATCAATTGAATTACCGAGTAAGTCGCTGACTGGTAACCAAGCTGTCATTTGAACAGGAAAGGAAATAAGTAATAATACATAGGCGGCCATTGCGGGATTGAACAAATTAAACCCTAAGCCTCCGTATAGTTGCTTTACTATCACAATCGAAAATAGGCAGCCAATTACAATAATCCACCAAGGCGCAAGTGGTGGAATGCTCAATGCAAGTAGGACACCCGTTAACCAAGCACTGCCATCTTTTAAAGTCTGGAAAATAGGGCGCTTTCGCATTTTCATGATTGTAGCTTCTGCCACACTCACTGTAATAAGCGCAAGTACAAGTTGAATGACTACCCCAGTGCCAAAAAATATAACCTGTGCGATAAAGCCGGGAATACAGGCTGCAATCACCGTGAGCATAAGCTTGTTTAAAGACTTATGGCTATGGTTGTGGGGCGAGCTGGCCATGGTTAATTTCATGACTTATCACTTCCTTCTTGTTGGTTCTTTTTAGCTTTTGCTCGTGCAATAGCTTTTGCTACAGCGGCTTTCTTTTTATCTTCAGCACTGAGCGGCGCACTTTCTTTGGCTTGTTCAGGCTCAGAACTGACAGTCACCTCATCTGAGCTTTTGGTTACATCTGCCTTAGCTGCTTTTTTAGCTTTTGCACGGGCAATAGCTGCGGCAACAGCTGCCTTCTTTTTATCTTCATCGCTGTGCAAAGCATTCTCTTGCGGTTGCTCAGGTTCAGAAACCACAGATACCTCATTTAGTTCTTCAACTTTATCTGCCTTAGCGGCTTTTTTAGCTTTAGCCCGCGCAATGGCAGCAGCAACGGCCGCTTTTTTATCATCAACAGGGGGTTGCTCTGTTGGCGACTGTTCGTCAGCTTTAGCGGCTTTTTTAGCTTTAGCACGCGCAATAGCAGCCGCAACGGCCGCTTTTTTATCATCAGCAGGGGATTGCTCTGTTGGCGATTCTTCGTCAGCTTTAGCGGCTTTTTTGGCTTTAGCACGCGCAATGGCAGCAGCAACGGCCGCTTTTTTATCATCAGCAGGGGATTGCTCTGTTGGCGATTCTTCGTCATCTTTAGCGGCTTTTTTGGCTTTAGCACGCGCAATGGCAGCAGCAACGGCCGCTTTTTTATCATCAACAGGGACTTGCTCTGTTACCGGTTCTTCGTCAGCTTTAGCGGCTTTTTTGGCTTTAGCACGCGCAATAGCAGCCGCGACGGCTGACTTTTTATCGTCAGCGGTTTCATCTGTGCTCGAACCGGCTTCTTTTTGTGCTTTGTAAGCACGCGCTTGTTCTTTTCGCGCAGCACGCTCTTTTGCTACTTCACTGTTATCTGGTTCAAGTTCACCTGAGTTCTTTTTCGCTTTAGCACGAGCTATAGCTGCAGCTACTGCTGATTTATTATCAGATTTTTCATCTGAGCTTTTAACTCGCGCAAGCGCATCGGCTACTTTTTGTTTTTCGTCGGCAGATTTGGCTGCAGGCTTGCGTTTATGACGATTTTGCCTTGCTTCTTGTTCGCGTTCTAAACGCTCTTTTCTTAGCTCAAAGCGCTCTTTAGCTCTTTCGGCTTTAATTTTTTCGGCTTGCTGTTCTTTTATTTCAACTTTCGCGACACGATAATATTGAACCAAAGGTATTTCACTTGGGCACACATAGGCACATGCGCCACATTCAATACAATCGAATAGATTGTATTCTTTTAATTTGTCATATTCTTTAGATTTGGCAAACCATTGTAACTGTTGAGGTAGTAACGAAGCTGGGCATGCATCAGCACACGCACTACAGCGAATACACGCTTGCTCAGGGCCCGGCTCTGCAAGTTCGTCATGATCAGGTGCTAAAATACAGTTGGTTGTCTTAATAACCCCAATGCGCACAGTGGGTAAGGTAAAGCCCATCATGGGGCCGCCCATTACAACACGCTGTTGTGGTACTGGTGAAAAGCCTTGGCAGTCGAGCAAATGTTTAATCTCTGTGCCAAGTAATGCCCAAACATTACCAGCATTGTGGATAGTATTGCCTGTTACAGTTACCACACGTTCGATTAAAGGTTTACCTTCTAAAACAGCTTGCTCGATTGCGTATAAGGTGCCCACATTATGAACAAGTACGCCAATATCAGCAGGGATCCCAGCACTGGGCACTTCTTTATCGGTCAATAATTGGATTAACTGTTTTTCACCGCCTGAGGGATACACAGTCGGCACCGTTTGCACAATAATAGTGTCATCATGCTTGGCGGCCTGTTGCATTGCCTCAATTGCTTCAGGTTTATTATCTTCTATACCGATAATGGTTAAAGTAGGTGATAGCAGTTGTTGCATTATTTTAATGCCGGTTACTATTTTATCGGCATGTTCACGCATCAGAACATCGTCGGCAGTGATGTAGGGTTCGCATTCAACGGCGTTAACAATCAAAAACTCAATGGGCTTTCGACTATCCGCCTTTATGTAGGTTGGAAAGCCTGCGCCACCCATGCCCGAAATACCACTGTTGTGAATAATATCAATTAACTCGTCATGCGCTAGGTCAGCAAAAGCGATGTGAGGAGTAAGTTCACACCAATTATCATGTCCATCAGGGGCAATAATAATGCTTAATTCCGGCAGCGCAGAAGGGTGTGCAGATGGCATTTGGCAGATATCGGTGATAACACCGGATGTAGGCGCATGAACCGGTACCGACCAGTTTGCTACAGGCTTGGTAAGTGCTTGCCCTTTTAGTACGGTTTGGCCTTTTTCAACAATAAGTTGGCCATTAGCGCCAATATGTTGTTTAAGTGGAACAACAAGTTTATCTGGCAGTGGTAATCGAGTGATTGGGCTTGCATTAGATAGCCCTTTTTGACCAGGTGGATGAATCCCCCCGGGAAATGGCCACACTTTACCTTGTTTGATCTGTTGAATTAACTTTTCCATGTGCGACCTCAATCTATTTGCGTAACAGGGATTGCATCTAACTGCCATTTCCACGTTTGTTTTGTGGTCTCAACAGGCAGCATATCAATACAATCAACTGGACAAGGTTCAACACATAAGTCACAGCCAGTACATTCATCTATCAGTACGGTGTGCATTTGTCTTGTTGCGCCAACAATGGCGTCAACAGGGCAGGCTTGAATACATTTAGTACAGCCAATGCATTCATCTTCTCGAATATAAGCGACGGTCTTGACAGGCTCAGCTTGCTCTCCGCCTGCCAGTGGTTTGGCTTCAACGCCCATTAAATCAGCCAACTTCTTAACAGTAGCTTCACCGCCAGGAGGGCATTTATTTATTTCGTCACCATTGGCAATCGCTTCAGCATAAGGGCGACAACCAGGGTAACCACACTGACCACATTGAGTTTGCGGTAAAATGGTATCGATTTGTTCAACGATAGGACTACCTTGCACGCGAAAACGAACTGCGGCAAAGCCTAAAATTAAACCAAAAATAAGTGCTAGCGAACCAAGCGCTAGTAATGCATAAAACAAGGTCATGTTAAAACTTCACTAATCCGGTAAAACCCATAAAGGCCATCGACATAAGGCCTGCGGTGATCATCGCTATTGATGCACCTTTGAAAGGAGCGGGGACGTCTGCGGCGGCTAGGCGCTCCCTAAGGGCTGCGAATAAAACAAGAACTAAAGAAAAGCCCACGGCAGCACCAAATCCATACACTGCTGATTGAAGAAATGAGTGATCTTCTTTTATATTTAATAGGGCAACACCAAGCACTGCGCAATTGGTGGTTATTAATGGTAAAAATATACCTAATAATCTATATAAAGTAGGGCTTGTTTTTTTAACAACCATTTCGGTAAATTGCACCACAACAGCAATGACTAAGATAAAGCTCATAGTGCGCAAAAAAGTTATGTCTAGGGGGATCAAAATATATTGATTGACTAAATAACTTGTCACAGAGGCGAGTGTAAGTACAAAGGTTGTAGCCAGCGACATGCCAATAGCAGTATCTAATTTACTAGATACTCCCATAAAAGGGCATAAACCTAAAAACTGTACTAAAACAAAGTTGTTAACCAGCACGGTGCCAATCAACAGCAAGACATATTCTGTCATATTCGCCTCAAGCTATAATAATCGCGGACATTATCCTTTTTTCTCACTGGTTTAACAACACATCACAGGGAAAAAAGCTGCTTTTGTAACACTCAGAGTAATACGTATTGATTAAAATAAATGATTAATTTTGGAAGAGTCTTAGGAGCTGTAAATTAAAAGGCGCTGTGTGCGCCTTTTAATTGGTAGTAAGGTGTTTAAATATCTTTTGGCTTTTCGATGTAATAGCCTTGCACACCATCTAAGCAAAGAGTTTCAACGATGTGTTTTTCTTCTTGGCTTTCAATGCCTTCAGCAAACACACTAACGCCAATCCGGTGAGCTAAATCGACCATCAAGCGCATGAAGTATTGGTTATTTTTATCTTCTTCTAGACCGCGCGTGTAACTTGCATCCATTTTGATAAAATCTGGTTTTAAATCACGGAAGAACTTAAATGAGGTCAAGCCTACGCCAAAGCGTTCTACGGTGATTCTAGCACCTACGCGGTGTACCATATCAATAAAGCGTTTACTGGCTTTAATATTTTGTTGTAGGCCAAACTCACTGACTTCAAACACCAGTTTCGAAGCGATGTTTGTATCTTTTAGCAAGCGTCGCTCAAGCCAAATTACAAATTGGTCATTGTGCGCGCTTGATGCTGTAACATTGATACCAAAATACTTCTCTGAAAAGTTTCGGCTTTTAATTTTTTCTAACGAGGTATCTATAATCAAGCGATCAATTTCTATTGCCATATCAAGCTTTTCAGCCATGGCTAAAAATGAAGCGGTCGGAAGCACTTGGCCTTCTTGAGTTTTAAAGCGTACTTGTATTTCTGCATAGGCTTTTGCACTTTTGCCTATCGGCATAATGTTTTGCATGACCAAGTGTACGCGTTTTTCTTCGATGACTTCGTTAATCACTTTACGCCAGTTTTGATTACCAAATCCTGCGCTTACATTATTAATTAAGTCAGTTTCACGTTGAACGTGCCACGCATTGGCTTGTTTTGACTGTGCCATGCTCATTGCGTTATCAACGACTGAGAGCAGCTCACCCAGCGGCTTACCTTTTTCATAGCCAACAATACCGGTATTTGCTACTGAACTGAGTTCTTGATTTTGTTGATATTGCGTAAATCGCGACTGCAGATTATCACCGAATCGTTCAGATTCTTTTAACGGTATATTAGGTAATACGACGGCGAAGTCAGAGCTATTTAATCGAAAAACCTTACTGGCTGTGTAAGTGCCGCTAATATGTTTAATAATATCAGCAACCGCTTTTACGTATTCATCACCCTTTTGGTAACCACGAGTCTGGTTAATAATTTGCAGTTCACTACAGCGAACCATCGCTAAAGAGCCAAATGTGCTTTTATCACTGCTTTCTATATTTTTTTCGTAATATTCAACGAACATGTTCCTGTTACCAAGGTCGGTTACAGTATCTTTGTACGCTTCTTGTTTTATTGAATGCGCAGCATTTTGAATATCATCATGCTTACTTTGTAAAAAGTGAGATAACCGATTAAAGCTTGGCACAAGATCTGAGGCTAGCTTTTTAATTTTGCTGCTATCAATGGCAGTATCTAGGCTGTCGTTTACTTGATTTTGATTTATATATACATCAACGACATCAGCAACAGTCATGCTTATATTTCTATTAAGCCTTTTTAGCATCGCTTTCATGAAGATGACCGGGATAATTGCCATTACACCTGAGACCAAAATCACAATAAAAAAAGCGTGTTGAAGTAAATGCGCTAAATTGCTTGCATTGACAGTAAACTCAACTTTTATATCAGACGCATTGTTAACTGCAAACTGTGGCCTTACTGAGTTGAATGTAGAATTCACCATCGCTGCAAAAGCTGGCAATGGAGTAGGGGACTGAATATTGACTATTTCTTTCCCATCATAGTCACGTAATATGAACGTTGAAAAGACTTTTCCATCTATTAAAGCTTTTTGGATTTTTGATGAAGAAAAATCATCCAGAGTTTGTTCGTTTATATAAGTACTGATTACGTTTTGAGCTGCTTTTTGCTTTTCGCTTACTGCACTATTAAAAGCAGCTGCAACAAAGTAACCGCCAATGCTGGCAAATAGTAACCAAGAAATGAGTTGTATAAATATGAGTTTTTTAAAACCAGCCATGATTTAGTCTTTCATTCGTTCAAAAGGGAAGGAATCAAATCCTTGATTTATCAGTGTACTTTTTCAATTACTACCGTAATTAAAAATAATTACATTTGATTGGATTAGAGTAGAGGAAATACTAAGAAAAGTCTAATTGATTCGTTAAGTTGGCTCCCCCTCCCCGACTCGAACGGGGGACCTGCGGATTAACAGTCCGTCGCTCTAACCAACTGAGCTAAGGGGGAACTACAATAACTTATTATATGATTTGGCTCCCCCTCCCCGACTC
>NZ_PYHV01000017.1:0-48303 GCF_004766475.1 Pseudoalteromonas sp. KS88 | reverse complement strand
ACCAACTGAGCTAAGGGGGAAGCGTCATGCCTTTCAACGGGGCGAAATATTAATGATGGAGCCGCAAAGTGTCAACATAAAAACTTCATAAATTCAAAAAAGTAGTTTATTCGATGTTTTTATGTTCGATCTGCGCGTTTTATAACTCTAATCGTGCAATTAATAACATCCCAAAAAAGAAAAACTTCAGCAACAGGGTGATTATGTAGCTAGGTTTAAGTGATGTAGCAGCAACTAAAAATATGAAAAACCATAATTTGGTATCAATTTTATTCTCTAAAATACAAAAAAACAGTTTTTATACGGCAAATACTTTAAAGGGGGATTTTTTATTATTAAGCGCTAAGAAGTCGCTTTTAGTAATAAGTTGCGAAGTATTTTAACGCTAAGAATTTTGTTAGGGCAAATTTTAGAAATAATATCAGAACGAATCCCAATAAATTTTTTACTTTAAATTCAGATTAATAAAGAAGACTTTTTAAGTTGGAGGGTTACTTTCGACTGTAGATATGCTCATACATTGCATGTTTAGATGATTTTTTCATCTGAAATGCCAAAATGAATTAAGTTAGTATTCGCCAACGTGATTAGAATTTAGTCTCTATCGATAAGTTAAACCCCTTGACTGGTGCGGGTTTGAATGAGTTATCCACGGAATCTGTGGATAACTCTGTTTATTAAAGTTTAAGAACATCATCTACGCTATATTTTTCGGGCGCTGTAAGGATATCAAGCACTAAAAACATTTTTTTTAACTATATATAAAACAATGTCTTAAAAAAAAAGCATGAATTAGCGCCCTATGATGAGGAAAATTATTCGTGACGATAAGATATAAGCAATTTTTGTGTAAAAAATCAGCGCTAGCGGAGAGGGTTTTGTTATAAACGTTACATAAGTGTATTTTTATTGTTTTTAACTGATGTTTTTGAGCTATTGCAAGGAAACCGCTTAAAACGTGTACTTTTCTACCAAATTTATGACCGTTATGAACGATAGAAACTTTATCTACCTATATGTAAACGGATTCATTTAATAAATGCGTGGCTTGCAACGCGCTGATGCTTTAAAATGGCAGCTTAATAAAAGAGGCTTATTTATTCACATGCGCGCAAACTTGCAAACAAACACATCCCCTGATTTATTAAATTCCCCAATAGTTCCAACGCTAAAACGTATGACGATCCCGATGATCTTCGGCATGATCACATTGATGATGTTTAATATTGTTGATACGTTTTTTATTAGTTTGTTGGGTACCGAGCCTTTAGCCGCGGTGAGTTTTACTTTTCCTGTTACTTTTACTGTTATCAGTTTGGCAATAGGTTTAGGTATTGGCACATCTGCTGTAATAGCAAAAGCATTAGGCAGTAATAATATTGAAGAAGCGCGGTTTGACGCTAGCATGGCGTTGTTGGTAGCTGTTGTGATGGTGCTTATTTTATCTTTATTCGGCTATTTATTCATTGAGCCAATATTTAAATTACTTGGGGCAGGGCAAGATACGCTGCCATTAATTCATGATTACATGGGTATTTGGTTTATGGGTAGTGTGTTTTTAATCACGCCGATGATCGGAAACTCAGTATTGCGTGCAAGCGGCGATACAAAAACCCCAAGCATAGTGATGGGGGGAGCCGGGCTAATAAATGCGGTACTCGATCCCATCTTAATTTTTGGCTTTGGTCCATTCCCCGCAATGGGCATCAAAGGCGCTGCAATCGCGAGCGTGATAGCTTGGTCTGTAGCTGTAGTGATCATTTTATATATTTTAGCCGTAAAAAAAGGCTTGTTGAGTTTACATGCAAAAAACCAAACAGCTTTGGTATCGGTTAAGAAAATTTTAAAAATCGGGTTTCCCGCAGCGGGCGCTAATATGCTCACACCCATTGCGATGGCTGTGATGACAGCACTCGTTGCTGGTTATGGACCTGAGGCGGTTGCTGCGTTTGGTGTGGGTAGTCGAATTGAATCCATAGCAAGCCTTGTTGTGCTGGCGTTGTCGATGACATTACCGCCATTTATAAGCCAAAACTTTGGTGCAGGTAAATTAAGTCGAGTGAAAGAGGCTTATTGTTCAACGCTTAAATTTGTAATGATATGGCAATTTATCATTTACTTATTGCTAATCGTATTTTCAGGTGTGATCAGTCAATTGTTTGGTAAAGAGCAAATGGTTATCGATGTAATTACCTTGTTCATTTATACGTTACCGCTTAGTTATGGTTTTCAAGGCGTAATAATTTTATCTAACTCATCTTTTAATGCGCTACATAAGCCTATGAATGCGCTAGTGCTTAGCGTTATTAGGTTATTTGTATTTTATGTACCATTTGCTTATATCGGAAGTTTAATTGCAGATTTACCCGGTTTATTAATAGGTGCTGCAATAGGTAATGTGTTCACCGGCTTAGTTGCCTATAAATGGTTCATAAAAGAACTCAATGCTATTAATAATTCACCCGTCAAGGAGTGCCAAGTATGAGTGATCATTTCCAACTCGTTTCGCAGTTTACCCCAAGTGGCGATCAACCTACTGCCATAGCCCAGTTATGCGAAGGCTTAGAGTCAGGATTAGCACATCAAACCTTATTGGGTGCCACGGGAACAGGTAAAACATTTACCATGGCAAATATTATTAATGATTTAAATCGCCCGACAATCATTATGGCGCATAACAAAACACTTGCAGCGCAGCTGTATGGGGAGATGAAAGAGTTTTTCCCTCACAACGCCGTTGAGTATTTTGTGTCTTATTATGATTATTACCAGCCAGAAGCCTATGTTGTAGCCAGTGACACATTTATCGAAAAAGATGCGTCTATTAACGAACATATTGAACAAATGCGCTTAAGTGCAACAAAAGCTTTGTTAGAGCGTCGTGACACGATAATCGTGGCGTCAGTATCTGCCATCTATGGTTTGGGCGATCCTGATTCATACATGAAAATGATGTTGTTATTAAAAGTCGGTGAGACAGTTGATCAACGTGATATGCTTCGTCGTCTTGCAGAATTACAATATACACGAAATGATATTGATTTTAGCCGTGGTACGTATCGAGTACGTGGCGAAGTTATTGATATCTTCCCTGCGGAGTCAGAGACTTATGCCGTGCGTGTAGAAATGTTCGATGATGAAATTGAACGTTTGAGTATATTTGATCCGCTAACAGGGGCGGTTGAAAAACACATAGTACGTGCCACCATCTATCCTAAAACGCATTATGTGACACCACGAGAGAAGATCCTCGATGCCATAGAGCATATTAAGGCTGAACTGAAAGAACGTCGTGCTCAGTTATTAAGCGCAAATAAGCTTGTTGAAGAGCAACGTGTAGCACAGCGAACGCAGTATGATATCGAAATGATGACCGAGCTTGGTTATTGTTCGGGCATCGAAAACTACAGCCGTTATTTATCAGGTCGCACACCGGGTGATCCACCACCCACATTATTGGATTACTTACCCGATGATGCGCTTATGATCATCGATGAATCGCATGTTACAGTATCGCAAATAGGCGCTATGTATAAAGGCGATCGCAGTCGAAAAGAGAACCTTGTTGAATATGGTTTCAGAATGCCCTCGGCAATGGACAATAGGCCGTTACGATTTGAAGAGTTTGAAGCTATCGCGCCGCAAACTATTTATGTGTCGGCCACCCCTGGGGACTTTGAGTTGGAGCGCTGTGGTGATGATATTGCAGAACAAGTGATTCGTCCTACAGGCTTACTTGATCCTGTAATAGAAGTGCGCCCTGTTGGCACTCAGGTTGATGATTTACTGTCTGAAATATATAAACGCGTTGAAATTGATGAACGTGTACTAGTAACCACACTTACGAAACGAATGGCCGAAGATTTAACGGATTATTTGAACGAGCATAATGTTAAAGTTAGGTACTTGCATTCAGATATTGATACCGTTGAGCGTGTTGAAATAATAAGAGATTTTCGAGCGGGTGTATTTGATGTGTTAGTGGGGATCAATCTTTTACGAGAAGGCTTAGATATGCCAGAAGTTTCTTTAGTGGCGATACTTGATGCTGATAAAGAAGGCTTTTTGCGCTCGGCACGTTCGCTTATTCAAACCATAGGGCGTGCAGCTCGTCATTTAAACGGGCGTGCAATTTTATATGCTGACCGTATGACAAAGTCTATGACTAAAGCGATAGATGAAACCCAACGTCGTCGTGATATACAACACGCTTATAATATTAAGCATGGTATTGAGCCAAAGGCACTATTGAAGAAAATTACCGACATTATGGATGTGGGTGAGCAGGCAGGCCCGCAGGATAACTTAAAACTTATTCGCAAAGAAACCAATAAAGTACTCAGTGCTAAAGAGATTGCAGTTCAAATGAAAGAACTTGAAACTAAAATGCATGCCTATGCAAGCGATCTTGAATTTGAAAAAGCCGCTTCAGTGCGCGATGAAATACACGAATTACAACAACAGTTGATTAAAAATGCATAATTTTTCTCCTCTAATCACTGCACTGGATAGTGCACCGATTGCAGCTAATGAGCTGTGCCGTATTTTCCATGGCCGTGGTCACAGTGTTGAGCATTTAAGCCATTTAAATTTAGACTTTTATCCTCCGAGCTTATTTTTAGTATCTTATGATGAGATAACCCCTGAAACTCTTGAACAGCTGACTGAGCAAGTTTGGAACTGGGTAAAAACAAATGCACCGGAACATATTACGGCACTGGTTTACCAGCAACGTGCAGGGCTAAAAACTCAAAATACATTGTTATACGGTGAGTTACCTGAATCTCACATAGTTAAAGAAGGCGCTGCCAAGTTTAATGTTGATTTAATGAGTCGCCAAAACACCGGAATTTTTCCTGATATGCGAAATGGCCGCGAGTTTGTGAGTAATAACAGTAAAGGCGCCAAGGTCCTTAACTTATTCTCTTATACATGCGGGTTTTCAGTCAGTGCCATGCAAGGTGGTGCTGACTGCGTAATCAACATGGATATGAATAAAGGCGTATTACGCACAGGGAAACAGAACCATCAATTAAATGGGTTTGATCGCGGTGTGAGTTTTTTACCTCATGATATTTTAAAATCATTCGGTAAACTTAAAAAAGCAGCACCTTTTGATTTGATCATTGTTGATCCACCGAGCTTTCAAAAAGGCAGTTTTATACTGACCAAGGATTATCAAAAAGTATTACGTCGCTTACCAGAACTATTAACCTGCGATACTCAGTTATTATTATGCGCAAACAGCCCTGAATTGTCAGAACATGCGTTTAAAGCATTAATCGAAGAACATACGCAAGGTGCTATCACTTTTGTTGAGCGTTTAGCACCTACGTCAGGATTTGTTGAAGTAGATAGTGATCGTAGCTTAAAAGCACTTATTTATAAAACCACTATAACATCTGCATAATATGAAACTCAGCCATCGTTTGAGTGCGATTAATTCATTGGTAGATGAATCCTATGATGTAATTTGGGATTGCTGCTGCGATCATGGTTTATTGGGAATGACACTCCTTAAACGAGAGGTTGCAAATAAAGTAGTTTTTGTAGATATCGTACCTGAGCTGATGGATGCATTAAGTAATACACTCGCGCGCTTTGCAGATTCAAACGCTAACAGTCAGTGGCAGGTTCAATGTAAAGATGTATCAAGTATTGAACTTATCCCTGATGCGACACAATTGATTATTATCGCAGGTGTAGGGGGGGAGCTACTATTAAGGCTAATGCAAAAAATCATTGAAAATCATGATCAGCAAACGCTTAATCAGCTCAGCTTTATAATATGCCCTGTGCACCATACTTACGCGTTAAGGAAAGGGCTTGCACAATTGGGCCTGGGGTTAAAATCAGAGCAGATAATCATCGAAAATAAACGGTTTTATGAGCTTTTACATGTAAGCTTTAAATCAAACATACCCATTGAGCCTACCGGCTGTTCAATGTGGGACTTTACTGATAAACACCATCAGCAGTATGTTAAAACCTTAATAGCGCATTACACTCGCATGACAAAAAAAGAACCCACATATTATGAGCAGGTCATTGCTGATTATAAGCAATTAAATTTAGTTAAAACTAACAGGGCAGTGTGATCTACTTACTCTATTAAATTCGTACCACTTTTACGCCACTTGTATGAATTAATGTAATTTAAGTATGAATAGTAAAATAAAAGACTTAAAGCCTTCCACTGCGAATAATGCGAAGTGGCCACACAGCTTTGAACAACCAATTTCTTATGCGCCTTTGGTACAACTTTCTAACGGTAACTGGGTAGTCCCGCAACATTTTTTACGTTACAAGCATACTCTGCAATCTGTTAATGACGTACTCAGTCAAATTAGCTTTTCGGCTCATTTTCGCGTTATTGCGGCTGTAAAAGACCAGCAAGTTTATTTGCAAGTTGCTATTTTGAATCCCGACAATTACCAATCTAGTGAGCTTAATCAAAATGCGAAAAAATTACTATTTGGCAGGCGTTGGTACGTAGAGGAAAACTTACCTACATCAGAGCTTATTCAAACCGCTTATTTAGCGCTAAAAGTAGCACGCGAACATGAAGTAAGAGAGCTTATTAAGTTTAAACACCAAAACGGATCAAGTACGCCATTTAATAATCACCATGATTTACCTTTAATGGCACAAAATGCTGAGCTTGTGATGTCAGATGGTAAAGATATAAGTGACGTAAACGAGGTTATAGATAATTGTATTTTTGCAGGAGCGCCAATCAAACTGATTAACGTTAATAAAATTGATAATTCAACGGTTTTATATCAAGTACAGTTAACCTGCCATGATTGCCAGCTTTACGAATTCAATAATGCTCGAGTTTCATTTTTGGTAAATAACATAAGTACCAATCAATTTTTACATGGTTTGATTGATGCATTAATTAAAATCAGTAATGAATTTGTCAGTGAAAACTTTAAATACAATGACCTTGCTCGTTTTAGTAAGCACATATCCGTTGCGAAAATTGGGGAGTTAAGTATCAAACTTCGCTCTCATAATGCATTAAATTTATGCTCATTGGGTAAGCAGCATGCTAATCAGCTCAATTTTGAAATTGATAGTGGGCGTGCGCCGCAAGGGTGTAACAGTGAAATATCCGGTTTTCTAGCCGCTCATGGTGTTGAGCGGCCGCAGAATGCTCACCTGTATACTAACCAGTTTATAGATTAATAGGTTTTATAGCTTATTTATTTCTTGATTAACATTAAAGCTTGAATCAGTAACAATAGCTTCGAGTGTTTGAATACGCTCTTTTAAAGCGCGCACCTCGGCATTCACTGCATCTAATTGTTTGTTTGCATCATGGTTGTTATTTTGCATTTTGTGCTTAAATTCGAGGTGCTTTTTATACATATCGTAAATGACCCCTGAACCCACAGAGATAAATACAATTAACACGATCATAGTAGTGCCTGACATAGTTTTTATTTCCCTAATACGTCTTATTTAGTATAAAGTATAACCTGCTTTGTGTAGGTATAAAGCTGACAATTGTAACTTTATTTGTATTTTATGCTTATCCTTAGGTGGCCGCAGATAATGCCATATTAAGCAAGGTGATAGGTTGGAACACTGTTAAGAGAGGGACTTATGTTACATACCAAAATACCACCCGTTATAGTGGTGTTGTTTTTTGCAGGACTAATGGCATTGATTGCACATTACACTGTGATTGACTTTAATTTATTTGTTGCCTACGTTGCGACTATTTTAGTGTGTTTAGGCGTTATATTTTGTATCGCAGGTGTGGTGAGTTTTCGACTAGCCAAAACCACGGTCAATCCTACTAATCCTGAGCAAGCCTCAGAGCTAGTGACGGCAGGCGTGTATAAAATATCTCGTAATCCAATGTATGTTGGTTTCGCTTTTATTTTACTTGGGTGGGGGGTATGGCTTGCCTCTATTTGGGCGGTTTTAAGTATTATAGGTTTTGTGGCGTACTTAACATGGTTTCAAATCATGCCAGAAGAGCGTGCATTAACCGAGGTTTTTGGTCAGTCATATATCGATTATAAGGCGAAGGTTAGACGCTGGTTATAGATGTTAAAAGGCTTTCATTGATAGCCTTTTAACATGGCTATGGTAATTTACTCGTACTCTAGCGGGTCTGTAACATTGTTAAGCTTAAATGCTTCAAGGCGCTCTTGGCACGCACCGCATTTACCACAGGCTTTTTCTCGGCCGTTATAACACGTCCAAGTTTCGCTGTAGTCTAATCCCATTTTTATGCCATCAGTTAAAATGTCAATTTTGGTGTTGTTTAAATACGGGCTAAAAATTTCAACGGCATCATAGTTAGCAATGCGGCACAAATCGTCCATTTTTTTCACAAACTCAGGGCGGCAATCTGGGTAAATTGCATGATCGCCAGAGTGAGCCCCATAATAAACTTGGCTGGCTTTTAGTGATACAGCATACCCTACAGCTAATGAGAGCAAAATCATATTGCGATTAGGCACAATCGTACTTTTCATACTTTCTTCTTCGTAATGGCCTTCAGGCACATCAATATCATCAGTTAATGATGAGCCACCAATCAGTTGGTTAATAGCAGAAATATCGACGATTTTATGGGGAACATTAAGCTTTTCACATACCTGTGCGGCGACCTTAAGCTCTTTAACATGACGCTGACCATAATCAAATGATAAGGCATATACATCGTGGCCTTCTTGCAGGGCTTTATTTAATACGGTAAATGAATCCATACCGCCGGAATAAATCACAACTACTTTTTGCGTCATATCTGTTTTGCTCTTAGTTTTAATAGAGGTTTATATCAGGGCGCGATATACTACACGGCTGGAGCATAAATAACAATTTTTGCCTATGCTTTTTGATTTTTGATGTGTCGCTCTAATCGGTCTGATGAGTGCTAAGTAGTAAGTGAGATAACGTTTGTATAAAATTAATGAAATATTTGAAACCATCCAAGGTGAAGCAAGCTTTACTGGTACGCCTTCCGTATTTTTACGTTTACAAGGGTGCCCTGTAGGCTGTGCATGGTGTGATACAAAACAAACGTGGGAAGTAGACAATGTATACAAAGTCTCGCTTGATGACACAGTGGAAAAAAAAGCGGACTCTGATCATTGGGCAAATGCCTCAGCGGAACAGATATTGGCACTTTTTAATGCGCGTGGTTACCGTGCAAAGCATGTAGTTATAACCGGTGGCGAGCCTTGTATGTATGACTTGAACCCAATATGTAATTTATTACATGAACATGGGTTTAGTACGCAGATAGAAACAAGTGGTACTTTTGAAGTTTTAGCTCCGACACAAACATGGGTTACTGTTTCACCAAAGATTAATATGCGTGGTGGCTATGAAGTTCTGACCTCGGCAATGAAGCGTGCAGATGAGATAAAACACCCCATTGCAATGCAAAAACATGTGGAAGAGCTTGAAGCGCTATTTTTAAAAACAGGTGTCAATCCAAAGCTTGTTTATTTACAGCCGATTAGTCAAAAAGTGTCTGCGACAAAGTTGGCGATAGAGACGTGTATAGACAAAAATTGGCGCTTATCTGTGCAGGTTCATAAGTATTTAGGGATAAGTTAGCTTCAAAAGCGTAAATTAAGAGTGCTTATCAATGTGTAATATAAGTACTCTTAAGCAAATCAACACCCTATTTACTATGACTACCCTATGTAATTTTTGCTTCATAACTCCCTCTGAACATATAGATATAATTAGCAGCTTGCGTTAATGTTACTCTAATAGAAACGGATTCTAAGTGACGTGTGACTAATACGAATTAATACTGTGGCTTATTGGTTATTGACTATAATTTACTTAGCCTTTGTTGTTTTACTTTTAGATAACATTGCAATAACTCGTGATATAAAATCTTAGCGCGGCATAGCGATTTAAGCGTTACACCACTTTTTCGTATACCACGATGAAGCAAAATTCAGGACTTTGTGAAATATGCAGAACAAGCAACTTTTAAAGTTATTAAAGCAACAGCAAAAAATACTCTCGAAAATAGCGTTAGGGCAGCCTTTAAGTGAAATAAGTGAAGAGATCTGTTTAGCTATCGAGGAAATGCTAGAGGATGAGTCTGCCAAGTGCTCAATTTTATCGCTTCAGGGTAATCAACTGTTTCATTGTGCTGCCCCAAGTATTGATGCTAAGTATTGTCAAATAATTAACGGAATTGAAATTGGCCCTAAAGTAGGATCGTGTGGGACGGCAGCATTTTCAGAAGCAAGAATTATCGTTGACGACATAAACACATCGCCGTTGTGGGAAGGCTTTAAACAAACGGCGCTAACCTTTGGACTAGCCTCATGTTGGTCAACACCCATTATTTCTACTAAAGCTGAAGTGTTAGGGACATTTGCTGTCTATCATACCACTGCAAAAAGTCCTACAAAGCAAGATTTGGAGCTGATTGATCATTTTGTAAACTTTACCAGTATTGCGCTCGAAAATGACGCCAATGCAACTAAATTAAATGATGTTATTAGTCAACTTAAGCACAGCAATGATAAATTTGAAGCGTTCACCCAAGTAATGCCTGATCTTGTTCTTATTTTGGGTGAAAATGGCGAGTATGTTGACGTATATGGTTCTTCAAATGAATTTTTATATTCTTCTTTACTGCAAAGTAAGGGAAAAAATGTCAATGATGTTTTAGATCCTAAAGATGCGCTACCAATTATGGCGGTACTCGAGAAAACACTCGCGACAAATGAAGTTCAAGTGTTCGAATATGAGTTAGAAGTGCCCAAAGGAAAGGTGGTCTTTGAAGGGCGCACGGTACCTGTGGATCATTATCAATCTAAGAGTAGTCAGTCTAGGCATGTTTTATGGGTTGCAAGAGATATCACACAAAGAAAAGAAGCAGAAAAAGCCGTAGAAAAGCTCGCCTATTATGACCCTTTAACAAAACTCCCAAACAGACGAATGTTAAATGAGCGCTTAAACATCGCTGTTGAAAAAATAAAGCGCTCAGGCGAAACAGGAGCTTTACTATTCTTAGACATAGACGACTTTAAGCGCCTCAATGATTCATTAGGACATTCATCAGGAGATGAATTACTCATTGAAGTTGCCCGAAGATTAGGTGCGGTTATAAGGAAATCAGATACATTAGCGCGGTTGGGAGGCGATGAGTTTGTTGTTTTATTAGAATATCTTGGTGACGATAATGACCAAGCCAATGTGGAATCAGCCATTGTGGCGCAAAAGATCCACGAAGTTTTTGAGCAAGAGTTTAAAGTAGGGGCCTTAAAATTCCAGGTTAGTTGTAGTATTGGTATTTGTTTAATTGAAGGCGCAGATATAACTGCGAGCAATATTCTAAAGTTTGCTGACACCGCTATGTATCGCTCAAAGGCGAAAGGTGGGAATAGCTATAGTTTTTATGATCCACAACTGCAGACATTATTAGATAGAAAGATAAAACTCGAAACAGAGATTTTAAAATCGATTGAGAATGATGAGTTTTGTGCTTACTTTCAGCCACAAATTAACAATGAAGGCAAGGTCGTGGGAGCCGAGGCGCTGATCCGTTGGATCCACCCGATTAATGGAATTATTGCGCCAAGTGAATTTATACCGGTTGCTGAGCAGTTTGGTTTAATACAACGTTTGCAAAATATAGTTCTTAGAGATATCTGTACATTACTTAAACGTTTAAACCCGTGTGTAATAGATGATGACTTTAAGGTGTCGATTAATATAAGTGCTTCACAATTCAAGTCTTCTTTATTAAAGTCTGAGTTACTTCATGTGCTTAATTATCACCACCTTTCTCCGTCTAAAATAACCCTCGAAATTACTGAAAGTATGCTAACTCATGATGTTGAACATACAATACAGCAAATGAAAGAGCTCCAGTCAGAAGGGTTTACTTTTTCAATTGACGATTTTGGCACTGGATATTCTTGTTTAGCTTATTTACACGCTTACCCGGTAAAGCAGTTAAAAATAGATAAAAGCTTTATTGATAGAATATCCGATGAAGAATCAGGGTTTAGCATTGTAAAAACAATTATCGATTTAGCAAATAACTTGGGGATGGGCGTGGTTGCAGAAGGCGTTGAAAGCAAAGAGCAGCTTACTATCCTAAAAGGTTGTAATATTGACTCTACACAAGGTTTTTACTTTGCCAAACCTATGCCAATGAACGACTATTTAAATAGCCATAGTAAGAACTTTAAGCGTGACTGAGCATAAAGTTAAACGTTTAAAAATACTCACTTACTAGGTTTAAATAGTAACATATTGTTGTGTATGCTGGTTATAGGTTAACCAGCATACTAGTTTGTGATTTAATCGTTAAACTTGATACGAATGCCTGCATTGACAGTAAAACCATCGTTTCGAGACCAAATATCTGTCGTCCAACGACCACTCGGTGCTTGTTGTGGCAATATGAGAGAGTCTTCATTTGTTTGCCTTACATTAAGTAGATTCTCAGCATTAACAAAATAGCTAATCCGTCCAACGGTAATTTGCCCAAGTAAACCTAAGTGCCAGTAAGCATCACTTTTATCTCTGTAAGGGTTATTCTTAAGCTGTTGCGTGCCGGTGTAGTAGGCTTCAAAACCAACTAAGTGGCTACCATGCTCTTCCCACATAATTACTGCACCCGCTGAGTGTTCTGGGGTGAGAGTAAGCGGTACGCGACCTGTTCCTGAGTTAATTTGTTTACTTGCATCTGTATATAAATAACTACCCGTTAACTTGATATCATTCCAGCGATAGCGCAATAGAAATTCTGCACCACGAATTTCACTTTGGCCTGGGGCGTTGACGATGCGAACGCTTTTATCTGATGACGTGAGCTGCTGGTTGATGACTACTAACTCAGTGACATTTTCAACATCGGAGGAGAAAAAAGTAACACTTGTTTCGACGCTATCAAATGCATAGCTGATATCGACAGAGGCGGTGTTTGCATGTTCTTCTGCAATATTTTCAAGCGGTTCTAAATGGGATAAACCAGCATCTTCAATGTCTTCAATAAATGGAGTGGGGGCGAAAAACCCTTTACCGTACGAGCCTCTTACGGTCCAGTTTTCTGGTTTATACAGCATGGAAATTCGCGGACTAAATTGCGTGCCGTATTCATTGTGCCAGTCGGCACGTGCACTCAACGACAACGATATATTATCGCTTGCTTCATAATCAAGCTGTGAAAAAACGCCCGGCACTTCGTAGTGATAATCAAATGCAGCAAAGTCTTCTGATTGGTATTTTTCAGATTGATACGCAGCACCGACTAGCCATGCGATGTTGTCGGTATAACCAGAGATACTTGACTCTAATAAGTAACTTTCATGGTTGTCATTTTCGTTTATAGTACCATATAGGTGCTCATGATCTTGCTGCATTGCAGAACCACGTACATTTAAGGCCAGTACTTCATTTATTGGTTTATCAAATATAAACCCCGTATCAAGCCTTAAGCTGTCTTGTGTTTGTGCAAATGGATTGCCATCTGGCATTATTGCGTTTTCAGCTGTGCCGCCATCTCTTTGCTCGGTCATCGCGCCTACCGTGACGTATAAATTGGCGCCATTATCGCCTTCCCAATAAACACGGGGGCGTACACTTGCTCTGTTATAGCTTGCCATATCAAGCCAGCCATCATCATCTAAGTCTTGCTCCTGTTGATGATGAAGCCCTGCGGTAACAGAGGCGCTGATAGAGTTAGTTAACGGTGCCGCAAAGTAAGAGGTAACATCTTGGCCATTTTTTGAGGTGGCATTGAGAAGAACTTCGCCCTCCAACTCATCGCTCGGTGTACGTGAAATCAAATTGATCACTCCACCTAACGCAGAGCCTCCATATAATGAAGAGGCAGAGCCTTTAATGATCTCAACATTGGCAAGATCAGTCGGCGGGATTTGTAATAAGCCTATTGATTGACCGCCATATAATGGCAGTCCGTCACTCAGTAGCTGGGTATAGCGGCCATATAGGCTTTGCAAACGGATATTTGCACTACCTAAAGCGGGTGAAGTGTTTTGCACGCGTACACCACCAGTTTCTGCCACTAGCATTGAAATGTTGCCAGGGCGCATTAATGCTTTCTCGTGTATTTCTTCACTATTGATAATTTCAGTACGAGTTGCTGACTCGGTAACAATTCGACCAAGGCGAGAGGCGGTTACTTGTATTTTCTCTATCGATTTTTTTTCATGCTCGTCATGATGCTGTCCCTGGGCGAACGAATAAGCAGGGAATAACGCAGCAGCAACAGCTAGCTTAGATGTTTTTATAAACATATTTGTCTCATAATTGTATTAAAGTAGAGCGAATTAGCCCTCAACGTGGCTAAAAAATATGGGAACTGTATTTATGAGATAGAGATAGGAGGGCGGAATACATGTGTCGGCATCAAAACTTTTCGTTCGACGTGTTGATTTATAACATTAGACTTTTGCACAACAAGCGCAGTTGTTTTTACTTGACTAGGTAAATAATAGGCCGACACACATGTGTTTGCGGGGCAAATACAAGTGACTTCACAGCACTGGGTATCGCAACATTCATCTTCACTTTGGGCTTGCTCATCGGTGAGGATATAATCTGTTGCTGATGATTGTTGAGAATGCGATGCAGTATTTGTAGGCAGATTAGCACTGTACGCCATCGTTTGGCCAAAAAAGCTTAGCAAAATAAATAATATTGCCAACAAATTTGAAAATGGCTTAGGCATATTAATCTCAAGTACAAATAGTATGTGTAGTATATTGAATCTTAGGTGCTTTGTGAATATCAATGACGAGATAGCTGGGCCCAAATGTTTTCTTTAAAAAGTGTAAAGCCGTTACCCGTACAATAAAATAAAGCATGGTGCGCTTTTAACACATAAATAAGTGGATGCTGTTTTTGAATGAGCTATTTTAAAAATCTAATAACAAAATTTATCATAATGATGCAACAACGGCCCGGTTTGTTGGCTGTATTTGCGTTTTGCAGCGGTGTGGCAAGCTATCTTTTAGTTGAGCGAAAGGAGTCGTTTTCGCAAATTATTGCCATACTTTTACTGATCAGCTGGGTTTGGTTGATTGTGGATAATTGGCTGCGCGATAAAGTTGAGCAGCGCTTTGGTGTTGCTGTTTCACCTAACTTTATGCGTTTTGCATTACAGATGGTGCAGCAAGAAAGCCTGTTTTTTGCATTGCCGTTTTTTCTCGCGGTGACTTCGTGGAATCATCCGCAGGCTGTTTTTACATCATTAATTATACTTTGCGCATTTATATCGGTTGTCGATCCGCTGTATTATAAAAAATTAGCTAAGCACAGTATATTATTTACGGTGTTTCACAACTTTGCACTGTTCGTTGTTATTCTCGTTACTTTACCTATTTTACTTAATCTCACCACCAGTCAAAGCTTAACAATAGCATTGATCACCTCAGTTATTTGTACACTGCCAAGCTTAGGTAATTTAATGCCAAATGCTCGCTGGTGGCGTTTTCCTTTGCTCGTTTTATTATTGAGTGCGCTTAGCGCAGGTTTATGGCAGCTACGTAGCTGGGTACCGCCAGCAGCGCTACGCTTAACTGATATTACGGTATCCCACCAAGTCGATATTGCACAACGCAAACCCATCGGTAACGTTAAGCAGTTAGATATAAATACGTTACGACAGGAAGGTTTGTATAGTTGGACAGCGGTGAAAGCGCCAAGAGGTTTAAACGAAAAGATTTTTCATGTTTGGATCCTTAATAACCAAGTCGTGGAGCGAATTGCATTAGATATTACAGGCGGGCGGGAGCAAGGTTATAGAGCGTGGACCCACAAAATGAACTTTCCCGTAGACTCAGTTGGGAAATGGCAAGTACAGGTTGTTACTGAATCAGGACAATTGATAGGACTCGCTAAATTTAATGTTAGTCTATAATCAGTTGTCCTTATTAGGAATAGGAGTTCATTAGGTTATATAAGGATTGTTATTTTGTTCGACCAAGACACAAAATATCCGTAAATCTAACTCCAGTTGGTGGTACTCTGGTTCCATGTGACAACACAGGGCGTAAAAACTTTTGTTGTGATCTTTTTCTTTAAAATGGGCGAGTTCGTGAACTACTAACGCTTTTAATAATGGCTCTGGCGCGCGTAGTAAATCGCTGTTGATTGCTAAATCATGTTTGCGGGTTTTGCCTTGCATACGGTAAGTATGCGTGCCCAGTGCGTTAGTGACCATATCACCTTGCTTTTTAAATGCCGCGCGGCCAAACGGCGGGGCATTTTTTAAGTAGCGCTTTTTAAGCTCGGTCGCGTAAGCATATAATGACTTGTCACTGGTTATCGTATGAGCATGCGGGTATTTTTTTGTTAAATACGCACCGTGTTTGTTGTTATTAATGAGCTCCATCACTTGTGTGACAATTTGCTCAGGGTAGCCGGTAAAATAGCGAGAGTAGTCTTTCATAAATTTAAAATAAGCTCGATTGAGTGGCTTCTTTTTCACCTATAAAAGGTGATAAAACGCGGTGGTTATAATTTAAGTCTTGGCAAAATTGACGTGCTAACAATGGAGCTTGGCGGTTATCGGCGGTATGAAAAAAAACATAAGGTGTTTTACCTTCATCGAGCCATTGTTGTACTTTTTTCAGCCACGGCTGGTAATAACTTTTATAGTCATGCTCTAAACTGGCAATCACAAACCTTGCCATTGGCTGCTCACCAGTGGCGATAGCATGAACGGGTAAATGAGGCTTTTTTTGTTGTGCATCTATCAAGGCTTCGGTATTAGGTTTTACCGCAAACAGGGCACGCGTATCCATGGCAATCCGATTAATGTTGTTGGCCATTAATAACTGGTTTAACGCAACTTCTGCATCGCCTTTTTTAAAAAACTCGCCGTGGCGTACTTCAACCCCGTAATTTATATTGTGTGGCAACTTACTAATAAACTGTGCGAGAAGGGGCAATTGCGCAGGGCTAAAGCTATTGGGTAGTTGCAACATGATTTGGCCGATATAGGGTAATAGCGGTTCGAACAAATTAAACCAAGCTGTAAGCTCGTCATCAATGTTGGTTAATTGCAATTCGTGACTAAAGCGGCGATGGAATTTAAAAGTAAATTTAAAGTCGTGATTCACAGCATCACGCCAGCGCTTTAGGGATTCAATACTCGGATCTGCATAAAAACTTGTATTACCTTCGACAGAATTAAACACCTGCGCGTATTCATGCAGCATGTCAGCATTTTTACAATGGCTGGATAACAAATTGCCTTTCCACGCAGTGCTTGACCACTGTGGACACCCTAAATACAACATAAAACGGTTAACTGATTGCGTGTTTTGGCTAGTATATCAAATCTATAAATTGAAAGCATAGTGCCCGCTGCCGCGCTCGCATTTTTAAGTAACTTGGGTATAATGCACCCCCTAAAATGATTAATAAATAGTGGCTTTAACTCCCCAAAAACAGCAAATTCTTAGGGAAAGCGGCTATGAGTCTTTAACTGACAGGAATACTATGCGCTCTATATACTGCGGACAGCTTAACAAAACTCACGTAGATCAAGAAGTTGAACTATGTGGTTGGATAAATAAACGACGTGACCTGGGTGGTCTTATTTTTGTCGATTTACGCGACAGAGAAGGCTTAGTGCAAGTTGTATTCGATCCTGAAGTTGAAGGCTTAATGGATACAGCGAATAAACTTCGCCAAGAATTTTGTGTGCAGCTTAAAGGTGTTGTACGTGCGCGCCCTGATAGCCAAGTAAATAAAGATATGGCAACGGGTGAAGTTGAGATTTTAGGCACTAGCTTAACGATCATCAATCGCTCTGAGCCGTTACCACTTGACTTTAACCAAGTGAATTCAGAAGAGCGCCGTTTAAAATACCGTTACCTAGATCTTCGCCGCTTAGAAATGAGCGACCGTATTAAGTTACGTGCTAAGGCAAGCAGCTTTGTTCGTCGCTTTTTAGATGAAAATGCATTTTTAGATATTGAAACACCTGTATTAACGAAAGCGACGCCAGAAGGTGCTCGTGATTACTTAGTACCGAGCCGTGTTCACAAAGGCAGCTTTTACGCATTACCGCAATCACCACAGTTGTTTAAGCAATTATTGATGATGTCTGGTTTTGATCGTTACTACCAAATCGTTAAATGTTTCCGTGATGAAGATTTACGTGCTGATCGTCAACCTGAATTTACTCAAATAGATTTAGAAACGTCTTTCATGAGCTCTGATCAAGTACGCGGTATGACTGAAAAGATGATCCGTGAAATGTGGCAGTCATTGCTTAATGTTGATTTAGGCGAGTTCCCAATCATGCCTTATTCTGAGGCAATGAGCTTGTACGGCTCTGATAAACCAGACCTACGTAACCCAATGAAGCTAATTGACGTTGCTGATTTGGTAAAAGACGTTGAGTTTAAAGTATTCTCAGGCCCTGCAAATGATGAAAAAGGCCGTGTTGCAGTACTAACAGTACCAGGTGGCGCGAAGCTTTCTCGTAAACAGTTAGATGACTACACCAAGTTTATTGGTATTTACGGTGCAAAAGGTCTAGCTTGGATGAAAGTTAACGACCGTGATGCAGGTGCTGAAGGTGTTCAATCGCCAATTGCTAAGTTCTTAAACGAAGAAGTGATTAATGAACTTCTAGCGCGTACGAATGCACAAACTGGCGACATCATTTTATTTGGTGCTGATAAACGCAATACAGTAAATGAAGCCATGGGCGCATTACGCTTGAAAATTGGTGTTGATTTAGAAATCACCAACCTTGATAGCTGGGCACCACTTTGGGTTGTTGACTTCCCAATGTTTGAAGAAGATGACGAAGGTACACTTCATGCCGTGCATCATCCATTTACTGCACCAAAAGACATTGATGCTGCAGCGCTTGAAGCAAACCCAGCAGCGGCTATCTCAGATGCCTACGATATGGTATTAAACGGCTACGAAGTAGGCGGTGGCTCTGTTCGTATTCACAATGCAGATATGCAAGAAGCGGCTTTTAGAATCCTAGGTATTGATGCGCAAGAGCAACAAGACAAATTTGGCTTCTTACTTGATGCGCTTAAATACGGCACGCCACCGCATGCCGGTCTTGCGTTTGGTTTAGACCGTTTGGTAATGCTACTGTGTGGTACTGATAACATTCGTGACGTTATTGCTTTCCCTAAAACAACACAAGCATCGTGTTTATTAACCGACGCACCAAGCAAAGCCAATGCAGATTCATTGACTGAGCTTGCTATCAACGTTGTTGAAAAAGCAGAAAAACCAGCAGAATAAGTAACGAACAAACTAGTTTAATGTTAAAAACCCTAAGCTTATTCTTAGGGTTTTTTTATTGCTGTTTTAAGAGGGAGTTATAGCAGAAGGTATGTTATTTACACAAAGCGATTACTATGAATACGAATTTTTAAAGTTAAAAGCGACAGCAAAGCGCTTTAGTGATATTGAATTTGAGCAATGTCAGTTTATTGAGTGTGACTTTAGCCGCAGTCAATTTAGTAACTGTCGTTTTATCGATTGTGAGTTTATCAATTGCAATTTGAGTGATTTAAGTTGGAACTACAGCTCATTAGAAGAGGTGGATTTTAAAGGCTGTAAGCTCAATAGCATAGTTTGGGGACAGGTAAATTGGCCGCAACTGGCATTGACTGCGCCCGTTAGTTTTAAAGATTGCGAGCTTAGCCACGGCTCATTTTTTGAGTTGTCATTAAAAACGCTAACGATGAAAGACTGCTTTGCAAAAGATGTCGATTTTAGACATGCAAATTTAGCGAAAAGCCAGTTTATAGGCACAGATTTTAGAGACAGTGTGTTTCATCAAACCAATTTAAGTAACGCTAATTTTGTCGGTGCCACACAGTTTAATATTGATATAAAAAATAACGACGTAAGTGGTGCTAAATTTGAACGGTTTGAGGCTTTAAATTTATTAGCTGGGCTTGATATCGAGCTAGTGGATTAGCATTTTTAAAAAAGCTAATCCACAAGTAACACTTATATTAACAGCTTGGGCCGTTTTTATTGCGAGCGCTGGCAAGAGCACGAGCAATCTCAAGTAGCGCAGGGTTAATATCATCAGCGCCATCTTTGATTAATTTAGTCACATCGCCAGACGAGTATAAGCTATCGCGTGGTGATTTAATGCCAAGTTCACGCACAAAATCTTTCGTTTTACCTGTGCTACCAGTTTCAATAAACTTAAAAATAATACGCTCGTTATTATTTTTAGGCTCGGCTTGTAGTACTGCGATTTCTTCTTGGTAAGCTTCAATACGACTTTGTAAAATGTCGATGCGTTGTTCGATGCTGCTGTATGATTTCATAGGGCACTTTTAAATAAACATAAATATTAGCGCCATTATCGCATATTTTTACAATAAATAATCGTTTAGCTGCGAGTAACTTGTCTGAGCGTATACAACGCTTTAAACTTATTGTAATTAAAATAAAAACTATAAGATTCACACCATGATGAACGCTTTAAAGTCTCTCATTATATTAAGCTGTTTTACTTTCTGCGCGGTTAGTTTTGCCAAAAATGAAGTGATTGTTGACAAATCCCGTGATCGTGCGATTCCCGTTAGTATCTCAGAGCCGAGTAATTCATCCACCTGCAGCGAACATAATAAATGCCCGGTAGCGTTTATTAATCCAGGGTATGGTATTGCGCATACGGACTATCAATTTGCAGCTGATATTTTTACTTCCAAAGGGTATTTAACAATCGCCGTTGCCCAGGAATTACAGGGCGATCCAGCGCTTAACAGGACCCCGCCTTATATGGCGACTCGGCTAGAGAACTGGCACCGAGGTGTGATGACCTTAAAGTATTTAGCCAATGAGTTAAGCAGCCGTTATCCATCTTATGATTTTAGCCATTTAACTTTATTTGGCCATTCCAATGGCGGGGATATCTCGGCGCTTTACGCAGCACTTTACCCGAATGAAGTGGAGAGTATAATCACACTTGATCACCGCCGTATGTTATTGCCTCGTAATAAAAATATCCGTGTACTTACATTGCGCGGCAGTGATTATCCAGCTGATGAAAATGTACTACTGAATGACACAGAGCTAAATGAGTTTCCTGTCAGGCAAATCCTGATAGAAAAATCACGTCATAACGATATGTATGATGGTGGCCCTAAATGGTTAGTTAAGCGAATGAGTAAAGAACTGACTGTATTTATGAACAAAAATTGAGGTGGTTTGGGTATAGCTTTTGATCTGTATCAATAATTAGATTGTTACTCAGCAGTGCGGACATAAGTCCTTATGTTTTTAAGGCTATTTTATTATTCTCGCGAAGCGCTACAATGGAGCAACTGCTATGATTAGCAAAGGCTTTTGACAACTTTATTCATTGGATACCAACATGCAACTACCTACCGTCGATTATCAAGCGAGCGATGCAGCCGCTCAATTTGTTGAATCTCTTAGAAACACTGGTTTTGGTGTACTCAAGAACCACCCAATCCCGCAATCTTTAGTTGAATCAATCTACGAAAACTGGCAGGCGTTTTTTAATTCTGAGCAGAAGCATGAGTTCTTATTTTCAAAAGAAACCCAAGATGGTTATTTTCCGCCGTCAGTATCTGAGGTTGCCAAAGGTTTTACTGTAAAAGATATCAAAGAGTACTTTCATGTTTATCCAAAGGGCCGAGTTCCAGAGCAACTAGAGACAGATGTACGTGAGTACTATCGTTTAGCCAATGAGTTTGCGGCAACATTGTTAAGTTGGGTGCAAGCAGAAGCGCCAGCAGAGGTACGTGCTAAATTTTCAATCGATTTGAAAGACATGATTGCCGATTCGGAGCAGACGTTACTTCGTATATTGCATTACCCACCGATGACGGGTGATGAAGAGCCTGGTGCCATTCGCGCCGCAGCACACGGCGACATCAATCTATTAACTGTTTTACCTGCCTCTAATGAGCCTGGCTTACAAGTGCAAAAAACTGACGGTGGTTGGTTAGATGTGCCGTGTGATTTTGGCAGCTTAATCATTAATATTGGTGACATGCTACAAGAAGCATCAGGCGGGTATTTCCCATCAACGATTCACCGTGTAATTAACCCAACGGGTAAGGCGTCGACTAAGTCACGTATATCGTTGCCGTTATTTTTACACCCACGCCCTGATGTTGTGTTGTCAGAGCGTTATACTGCTGATAGTTATTTACAAGAGCGTTTACGTGAATTAGGCGTAAAGTAATTGTAGTAATAATTCCAGTGTCTTAAGCTGGGAAAGTTTTAAAAGCGGCTTTTTTTAGCCGCTTTTTTGTTGAAGCTACTTTATTGCTTAAGATTAAAATCCGCGAGGGGATACAAACTGACCACTTTGAATTTTGTCGTAAGTCTGTTGTGCTAGTGTCTCTAAACTATCTAGGCTTCGCCCTGTTGCTGTGAGTTGGTGCTCAATAGGTAGAATTTCTATATTTGTTACGCCAGATAACTGCGCAACACGAGCAAACGTGTAGGCGTGTTTGTACTTTTCGTGTTTATTGAACAAGCTTACCAGAGTCATATAAATTTCTGGGTTAGGTTCTTCACCCGCTTTATTTAACTCTAGTGTTTTATAAAGTAAATCTATCGTTTTCTCTTCATCTGATTTTATATAGTAGGTCGCTAAAAAAAACTGCATTTGTGCATCATTCGTTACACTAGGGTCATTTTCTAATGATAGTAGTTTGGTTAACGCAGACTGGTCATTATTGCGTGACCAATGATAGTAGAGCAGGCCAGGGTGATTAGTACCTTTAGTATCTTGGTATAAACGCGTCATCTCCTTAAGGCTCACTAAATGACCTTCTACCCGTGAGGTGGTTTTTTCTTTTAGCTTGATATGCTCTATTTTTGCTGCAAGAGATACGCATTGGTTATAGCTTTCGAAGCCTTGTAACAAAGTATATTTGTTTTCTTCAGTGGGCTGCTTATATTCATGGTACCGAGCAACGATAACTTCAGCGCGCTCTTTTTTACAGTGGCTGTCTTTATTTAAATCATTACATAGCCCAGGTGTTTCTTTACAAATTTTAGCCTGCGTTAGTGGCTCTTCACACCCAGTAAGTACCAAAATACTCAATAATACAGTTGTTCTGAGTAACATCCCTAAACCCTATTTTTATAATATATCTTTTATTCTAGCCCAACGAATTGATCTGTAACAGTGGAGAATCGCGCGAGTTTAAATTAGAATACCCCCGACCATAGTGATGAATTGCTCTCACATGCTAAATTTGCGCTATGGATATCCGTTCAAAAACTGTTTAATTAGGTAAAAAACATGACCTCATCTCACGAGTTAGAATACACTAATAGCTGGCAAGAACGCCAAGATTATGCTGAAAGCATGCAACCGATAATCGGTAAATTATACCGTAGTCGTGGTATTGAAATTGCTGTTTATGGTCGTCCACTTGTTAACGCAAGCCCTATTGATATCATCAAATCTCACAAAACTGTGGCACAATTTGAAGGTACAAAATTACGTTTACGCGAAAGCTTCCCATTTCTAGAAGCAATCAGCAAAATGGATTTAAACTCAGCGCGTATTGATATTGGTAAGCTGGCATATGGATACCTGTTTAATGATGCTGCTAAAGGTCGTTCAGTTGAAGAATACTTAAACGATGAACTAGCTGAAATCATTAATTCAAAAGCTAAAGAGCCTCGTGATGTTGTTTTATATGGATTTGGACGTATAGGTCGTTTACTTGCGCGCTTATTAATTGAAAAGTCTGGTCCATATGCTGACTTACGTTTACGTGCGATTGTTGTTCGTGGTGGTAAAGATGGTGACCTTGAAAAGCGTGCAAGCTTATTACGCCGCGATTCTATCCATGGTCCATTCAATGGCTCGATTACAATTGATAAAGAGCGTAATGCAATTAAAGCAAATGGTAGCTACATTCAAGTTATCTACGCTAATTCGCCAAGTGAAATTGATTACACAGCATACGGTATTGAAGATGCACTTATTGTCGATAATACAGGTATCTGGAAAGACGAAGCAGGCCTTGGCCAGCACCTTGAATCAAAAGGCGCTGCAAAAGTACTATTAACAGCACCTGCTAAAGGTAATATTAAAAACATCGTATACGGTGTAAATAACCAAGATATTCTACCTGAAGATAAAATTGTGTGTGCGGCAAGCTGTACAACAAATGCCATTACGCCAACGCTTAAAGCATTAAATGATAAGTTTGGTATTAATAATGGTCACGTAGAAACCGTTCACTCATACACAAATGACCAAAACCTAATTGATAACTACCACAAAGCAGAGCGCCGTGGTCGTGCTGCTGCATTGAATATGGTTATTACAGAAACGGGTGCTGCTAAAGCAGTTTCAAAAGCATTACCTGAACTTGAAGGTAAACTAACAGGTAACGCAATCCGTGTACCAACACCTAACGTTTCATTGGCAATCTTAAATCTAAACTTGGCGACAGATACATCAGTAGAAGAGCTTAACTCTTTCTTACGCAATGCCGCTTTACATTCAGATTTACGTGATCAAATCGATTACACTGCTTCAACTGAAATTGTATCTACCGATTTAGTGGGTAGTCGCTACGCGGGTGTTGTTGATTCACAAGCAACGATTGTTGATGGTAACCGTGTTGTACTTTATGTTTGGTACGATAATGAATTTGGTTACAGCTGTCAGGTTGTTCGCTGTATGCGTGACATGGCTGAAGTTGCATTTCCAAGCTTACCGCGTTAAGCAATAAGATTTAGCTAAATACGAAAGCCAGCAATTGCTGGCTTTTTTAGTCGTGAATTTTTTCAAAATTCAAGGTGTGTGGTAGGCTGTTTCTAGTTCACTACATTTTACTAACAAAACGCTCCATCAAAAGAGTGTTACATAATTTCTGACTAATATTGATTGGTTAGACTTTATTATTCACCTAGAGGTTTATTTTACATGAAGATCACCAGTAATTTTGACAGTGGTAATATCAATGTTATTGCAGCCACAGACCCATTAAATATTCAATTAGAGATCAATAAAGATCATCAATCGGATTTTTTTCAATGGTTTCATTTTCGTTTAGAGACAATGCCGTTTCAAAACCATAAATTACACATCAACAATCTTGAAAACTCCGCTTATCCTGATGGCTGGGTAGGTTATCACGCTGTTGCATCGTATGATCGTCAAACATGGTTTCGTGTTCCTTCAAATTACAGTGACGGTACGCTAAGTTTTGAAATTGAACCTGAGTGCGGCACAATTTACTTTGCTTATTTTGCCCCGTATAGCTACGAGCGCCATTTAGACTTAATTACATGGGCGCAAAGCCAAGAAGCATGTCAGCTAGAAACACTTGGTGAAACACTCGATGGCCGAGATATGAGTGTGTTGCGTGTGGGTGGTGAGAGTGATGAGAATAAGAAAATAATCTGGATCACAGCACGTCAGCACCCAGGTGAAACAATGGCCGAATGGTATGTTGAGGGTGTATTACATAAGTTACTGGATGATGAAGACCCGCATGCAGCAGCTCTTCTATCTAAAGCAGTATTCTATATCGTACCAAACATGAACCCAGATGGCAGTGCGCGTGGTCACTTACGTACTAATGCTAAAGGTGTAAACTTAAACCGTGAGTGGCAAACACCGAGTATGGAAAATAGCCCTGAAGTGTATTTAGTGCTTAACAAAATGCGTGAAACAGGCCTTGATATGCACTTAGATATTCATGGTGATGAAGCCATTCCATATAACTTTGTTGCAGGCAGTGAAGGCATTCCAAGCTACGATGCTCGCATGAAAGACCTAGAAGATAGCTTTAAAGCAGCTTTGCTTGTTGTGACTCCTGAGTTCCAAGATGAGCATGGCTATCCAAAAGATGCGCCAGGTGAGGCAAACTTAACTGTAGGCTCATCAGCGGTAGCTGAAGAGTTTAAAGCACTTGCTTATACTGTAGAAATGCCATTTAAAGATAACGATGATTTACCTGATCCAGACTATGGCTGGTCAGACCGTCGCTCTTATCAATTCGGACAAGATACATTAGCGGCCATTGTTAATGTTGTTGATAAGCTAAGATAATTTCATATCATATGGGCGCCTTTGAGCGCCTATTATCCCCACAAAACATCCCCAGTTGTTATTTCAAATTGATTTTTGGAAATTAAGTGTTAACAAACTTGATAGGTTTAAGTTAACATGAGTGCGTTACCCTTATTAAAGTGCTATTTATCGATTTAATTGGCAAGGGTTGTCACATATTCTGAGTTACTAAAGCAAAGTATCGTAACTAAAAATAAAAAATATAATTGTAGAGGATATCTATGGAAGCTTTTGTAAGCGCTGTTAATGATGTTGTGTGGAGTAGTGCACTCATTTACTTATGTCTAGGCGCAGGTCTATTTTATTCTATTCTAACTCGTTTTGCTCAAGTTAGACATTTCAAAGAAATGTGTAAACTGCTACTCACTTCTAACCGTTCAACAACAGGTATCTCGTCATTCCAAGCACTTGCCGTATCATTATCAGGGCGTGTGGGCGTAGGTAACATTGCAGGTGTTGCTGCTGCAATAGGCTTTGGTGGCCCAGGTGCCATTTTTTGGATGTGGATTGTTGCTTTTTTAGGTGCGAGCACGGCATACGCAGAGTCAACTTTAGGGCAAATTTATAAAACAGAAGAAGACGGCCAATATCGTGGTGGTCCAGCGTATTATTTTGATCGTTGCTTAGAGCAAAAATGGCTAGGTATTTTATTTGCTGTTTCTGCAATCATTGCCTGTGGTGTATTTTTACCCGGCGTTCAAGCTAATGCCGTTGGTAATGCGTTCACTCAAGTTTTTGGTAACGGAGAAATGGTATCAACGAGTTTTGGTGAAGTTGGTACATTTAAATTAGTGGCACTGGCGATTATTTTAATCGTGTTAGCGTTTATCATTTTTGGTGGTATTAAGCGCATTGCAAACTTTACCCAAATAGTCGTGCCATTTATGGCGTTAGGTTACATTGTACTAGCACTTATCGTGGTATTTTTAAATGTAGATAAAGTACCGGGTATCTTCTCGTTAATTATTTCTGATGCATTCACCGCACAAGCTGGTTTTGGTGCCGCGATAGGTTGGGGTGTAAAGCGCGGTATTTATTCTAATGAAGCGGGTCAAGGTACAGGCCCTCATGCCGCTGCTGCTGCTGAGGTTGATCACCCTGCACAACAAGGTTTAGTACAAGCATTTTCAGTGTATGTTGATACAATTTTTGTTTGTACAGCAACGGCACTAATGATTTTAATAACACAGCAATACAACGTTGTTGGTGAACTGCCAGCGGGTCAATTTATTGTACAAAATGTTGATGCTACAACTGAAGTAGGCTCAGCTGCATTCACTCAAATGGCATTATTTAGCGTATTTGGTGGTTTTGGTGAGGCGTTTGTAGGTGTGGCTTTATTCTTCTTCGCGTTTACTACGATACTTGCTTACTACTACATAGCAGAAACCAACGTAGCTTATTTAAACCGCTACTTTAAAGGCAGTATCCCATTATTAATCGTTAAATTAGTGATTATGTTTATGGTCGCATACGGCATGGTTAATAATTCTGGCTATATTTGGAGTATTGGTGATATTGGCGTGGGCTTAATGGCGTGGATCAATATTGTTGGTATATTAGCTATTTTCTTCGTTGCGAAACCTGCTCTAAACTGTTTACGTGACTATGAAGAGCAAAAGAAAGCGGGCGGCGAGATTACGTTTGATCCGGTCAAATTGGGTATAAAAAATGCCACTTTTTGGGAAAAACGTTTAGCTGATAAAGCAAAAGAAAAAGTAAAACAGCCGGAATAATTAAGGATTACATTGGTGATTCTGATGTATTCATCACCTTTGGCAATGTCTTAGCAATTGATTGCAATTCAAAACAGACATAGCGGCATAAAACAAGTACAATACAAGGCGCCTACAGGCGCCTTTTTTTATGTGAAGTATGGAGAGTTATATGGCGATTGTCAGTTGTCCTAGTTGTAATAAATCGATATCAGATAAACATAAACAATGCCCTCATTGTGAGAATAACGTGGCAGAGCTTAATGATGAGCAACGCCAGCAACTATTGCGTGAAAAGCGCATCAATAAACAACAAATGTTTATGAATCACTCCTTTTTTGCACTATTCATATTCTTAGGTGGCTTTTTTTGTTTGTATTTTTTACAGCCAGAACCTGAAACAGCAAGATGGTATTTATGTTCTGCAGCCATTGGCATCGGGTGTATTTGGTATTTAGTTAATCGCGTAATTTTAGTAGTACTTAAAAAGAAAAATTGATATGAACATCGACAACCTTGTAAATAATATTACCCCAGAATTATTTGAACGTTTACAGTATGGTGCTGCAACAGGCAAGTGGCCTGATGGCACTGCACTCAGTGACGAGCAAAAAGAGCAAACAGTGCAAATTGTCATGCTTTATCAAGCTAAAGTAGCCCAATCAAACGAGCAATTTACCATTGGGTCTAATGGCGAAATGGTACAAAAGAGCAAAGCGCAGTTACAGAAAGAATTTAACTCAGATAATGAAATAGCAAGGTTCAGTGAACATGATCTTTAAACATCTTTTTACCCCAAAGTGGAAACACCCAAAACAACACGTTCGTTTAGAAGCGATTGAAAGATTAGATGTAGAACGAGATGCAACTATTCTGAACAAGCTTGCACTTGATGACAATTCAGTTGAAATTAGAAAAAAGGCGCTCAACAAAGTAAATGATTTAGTGTTGTGGTGGAAAGCCTATAAACAAGATCAAAATCTAAAAGACCTAGCTGAGCAGCATATTTCGAATGCAGTATTAAATAACGAGCAGGCGCTTAACAACGATATCAAAAATGAATACATCGAACGTTTTGCACCAGTTAAAACGCTCGAAAAGCTGGCCTTCGCTGAAAAAGAATTACAAGTTAGAGTTAAGCTACTAAAGCGATTAGCGAACCCTAAGCTAACAGAAAAGGCTTTTAAAGAAGGCTCTGTTGAATTACAGCAGCAGTTAGTTGAGCTTGTTATTAATCAACAATTAGCAAAAACGTTAGTCAAACATGCACAAGGTGAGGCCAAGAGTAGTTTGCAAACGTATTTAGATGACGAGCAACGTGCTATTGAAATGCCCATTCAAGTGCAAAATGAAACGCGTGTTATTTTAGCGAAACTCAATGCATTGCGCGAAAAGCAGGACTATGAGCTTGTTAACGAACAAAGCCAAGCACTTATTGCGCAATGGCAAACGCAAGAGCTTAAATGGTTAAGCACTGAACAAGTCACAAACCTAGAAGAAAAATATAACGCAATAACCACTAAACTGAACACGCATGTGTCTCAGTTAAAAGCGAAATTTGACCAACAACAAGCAGAGCTTGCGCAAAAGCAGCGTGACGTATTAGCAATTGCTAACCTTGAAGCATTGAGTGAAGAGATTGAAAATGCATTGCAATTGGGCTTAGAAACGCCAGAGCAAATTCAACAAGATTGGTTAGATGCAAAAGTAACGCAAGCACAAGAAGCAATGAATACAAGCGAACTGGTAGACAGTGCGCAAAAAGCCCAAGTCTTTACTAAGTTATCTCAACTTGCAAAACAGGTTGCTCAGTTACCACAATTAAGTGCTGCCATTACGCAGTTTAAGCAGGCATTTAATGAACTCACTGAAGTAACGACAGATGTTGATAAAAGTACATTTGATGATGTTAGTCAAGAGTTCGATTTAGCTTATAAAGCAGCGAATGCACCATTAAAACAGCTGCCAGTAGCGTTACAGGCTCCGTTTAAGGCGCAATTAAAAGCGCAAAAGCAATTATGGTCTAATGCTGTTGAGCCACTCACTAAGCAACTAACAAAAAACCAACAGCAAGCGAGTCGTAAGGGTCGCGATGTAAAACGCTTAATTGAACAAGGTCGTTTTAATGTGGCATTTGGTGTGTTTAAAGGCTTTGTTGAGCTTTATGATTCATTAACCCCCGCTTTTGCACAGCAACTTGATAAACTGAAAGTTGAATTAGAGACGCAACTTGAAAATGCACGAGACTGGCAAAAATATGCGTCTGCACCTAAGCGTGAAGAGCTCATAAATGAAGTTACAACGTTATTAGAGCAGCCTTGTACAGATGCAAAAGCGCGAGTTGCACAAGTGAAAACGTTACGCCGTCGTTGGAATGAGTTAGGGCGTTTAGACACAGAGCAAGAGCAACAGCAGGGTAAAGAGTTCGATGAAAAAATTGAGCTTCTCTTTGCACCTTGTCGTGAATACTTTGCGCAATTGGAACAGCAACGAGAGCAGATCAAACAATCGAGAGAGACCGTTATTTCTCAAATGCAGGCCTTGGCACAAACAGATACTGCTCTTGAAGCCTTTGATTGGAAAGAATACGAAAGCCAATATAATCGTATAAACAAAGCATGGCGAAATGCCGGTAACGTAGAACCTAAAGTGTATCGTGAGTTACAAACGCTTTATAAGCCACACCAGCAAACTGTTTTACATACACTTAATTCATTTCATAAAGCGAATAGCGCAGCTAAAAACAGCCTTGTTGAACACGCTGAACAATTATCACAGTCAGATAATTTGGCTGATGCTTGCCAGCAACTCAAAGAGCTGCAACAGCAGTGGCAAAAAATTGGTTTTGCTGGCGTAAAAGCCGAAAACGCATTATGGCAAAAGTTTCGTCAGTTTAATGACTTAACATTTGCTAAGCGCAGTGAAGAGTTTGCTCAGCACAAAGAACAGCAGGCGACGGATAATGCTATTATCGAACAGCAATTATCAGAATTAGAAGATGCGCTTCCTGCGGTTAACCAAAAAGCACAATTACTTGATTTGCGCACAAAGGTATCAGCTTTAACGCAAGTTAAGTCGCTTTCAAACCGGATCAATGCTTTACAAGCTGCGATTGATACAAAGTTAGCAGAGTTGACACAACAAGCAGCTAAAGCTGACTTTAATGCACTCTTTAGCGCACTGGAAAATCAAGAGGCTATCCCTGCACAATGGAAAGCTAATACAACGAGCCACCTTTCAGTTGCACAGTTATTAATACGTATGGAAATTCTTGCGAACGTAGATAGCCCTGCAGGCAGTGAACGTATGGCTGAGCAAGTTGCTATGCTTGATGATAAACATCGTGGTGAGCAAGCTGATTTGCAGTTTTACCTTAAACAGCTGCTTGCGCTCAGTGAGGGTTCAGTTGATGCTGACACACTAGTGCGATTAAAAACGATTTTTAACGCATAGTACCTTTGCGTTATATGAAATTAAATAAAGCCGCAATCTAGCGGCTTTATTTTTGAATAGGAAAAACACATGAAATTGATTTTATTAATAGGTTGTTTATTTTTATCAGCGTGTAATACCACACAGGGCGTATCGGTTTACTCATTTACTGACACAGAAATCGAAACGGTATTAAAGCAGCAACTACCCAAACTAAGTGATCAAATAAAACTCGTAGGTTTACCTGTGCAATTTGATGTCAATGATATTAGCGTTGACGTTGGTCCAAACAACCGTGATGTAATTGTTCTTGGTGCGGACTCAAGCGCTGTTATTAATGCATTTGCACTAAAATACCCTGTGCGCCTGAAGTTACAAATTGAAGGAGCTCCTTATTATGACAGTGAGAAGAAAGCGGTATTTTTGCAACGTGTAAAACTTTTAAACTCCACAATTGATGCAGGTGGCTTTAAAGGTAACTTAGGTGTGCTAGATGATGAAGCGATGAAAATTATTAATGGCTTTTTAGCGGTCAACCCTGTTTATACGCTTAATATGAATGACCCAAAAGTCGCTTTGTTAAGTAAGCTACCGTTAGATATGAAAGTAGCGCAAGGTGCGATAAAACTGGTACCCAGTATTTAATCTATGAGCAAATAAAAAGCCCTGATAAAATCAGGGCTTTTTGTCAGGGGAATGTTTAGAAGCTAGTTTACGTCAGCATAAAAACAGCCAAAACCGGGCAGGGTTAAGCGCTTGTCGGTTACAGTTGCATTATGATGGCTAAGCTGTTCATGTGAGTTTATTATCGTGTTGCTCAGCGTTAATGTTTCAGTGCTGGCTGCTAAGTTAAATACGCACAGCATTGTTTTACCTTCCAATCGACGATAGAACGCTAGCACTGGTTCAGGTGTATCAATAAACTCAATATCACCTTCTAGCAACACAACCTGCGTTTTACGCCACGCCATAAACTCACGAAATGCGTTCAAAATAGAATCTGCATTTGTATCTTGCTCATTAACCGCTTGGCGTTTATGGTTTGCATCGACAGGTAACCAAGGTTTTGTCGTTGAAAAACCAGCTTGCTCACAATTGTCGTTATGCCAAGGCATCGGTGTACGACAGCCATCACGGCCTTTAAAGTTTGGCCAAAAGGTAATGCCGTATGGGTCTTGTAAGTCTTCAAACGCAACATTGGCTTCGCCAAGGCCTAACTCTTCACCTTGGTACATGCAGACACTACCACGCAACGATGCAAGTAGGGCGCTCAACATTTTACATTGTGAGGGGTTGATGCTGTTGTCGCTGCTCCAGCGACTTGCTACACGCTCAACATCATGATTACTGAACGCCCAGCATGGCCAGCCTTCAGTCATGCGTTCTTCAAGTGTTTTAACTGTTGTGCGAATGTACTCGCTGCTGTAGTCATTAGTCAGTAGTTCAAAACTGTAACCCATGTGCAGCTTATCGCCGCCAGCTGTGTATTGAGCCATAGTGGCGAGTGAGTCTTCAGAAGATATTTCACCTAACGACACAGTACCAGGGTATTTGTTAAGTAAGGCACGAATATCCTGCATAAAGCTAATATTTTCAGGCTGGGTGTTGTTGTAGTCATGATATTGAAATGCGTACGGATTATCCTCACTAAAACCACGACCTTGGCGTTTTTCAGGTGGTTTAGCTGGGTTATCACGAAGCTGCGCATCGTGATAGCAAAAGTTAATGGCATCTAAACGAAAACCATCAACACCTTTTTTAAGCCAAAACTCAACGTTTTCCAGTACTGCTTTGCGTACATCTGGATTATGGAAATTTAAGTCAGGTTGCTCTGTTAAAAAGTTATGTAAATAGTATTGCCCGCGACGAGGCTCCCACTGCCAAGCAGGTCCACCAAAAATGCTTAACCAATTATTTGGTTGAGTACCGTCTGGCTTTGAATCGGCCCATACGTACCAATCAGATTTGTCATTGTTTTTATCTTCACGGCTGTCTAAAAACCATTGATGTTGATCTGACGTGTGGCTTAATACTTGGTCAATAATGATTTTGATATCACGCTGGTGGGCTTGAGCAATTAACTCATCAAAGTCATTTAAATCACCAAACAAAGGGTCAATGTCACGATAATCACTTATATCATAGCCAAAATCTTTCATTGGGGATTTAAAGAATGGTGAGATCCAAATAGCATCAACACCTAAACTTTTAATGTAGTCAATTCGAGAGATGATCCCTTTTAAATCACCAATTCCATCGCCATTGGTATCTTGAAAACTGCGCGGGTAGACTTGATAAATAACTGCGCCTTTATACCATTGCTGCTGAGCCATGCTTTTCTCCATCGTGACAATGCTGCTTCACCACATTTGTTGTAGTGATTACGTCAATCTTATATGTGGCTACTACTTCGCCACGTTATTTTTAAAAAGCATACGTGAAGGTCACAAGAGTGTAAAAAGACTGCATACGTATGCATGGTAAATAGATTCAAAGTGTGCAAGTAAGCGCACTTAAATTTCATAATTAAAAGAGACATATTAATGTTTTGTGAAAACTTACCAATTTGTTAAATAAAACTATTAACAATAGGGCGTTTCCAACTTGGTGCGATTTTAAAAGGGTTTGCTAGTTGTTGGTGCAATAAGAAATGGTCTTACCAATTGGCTGTAGTTAAAATGTTCGGGCTGCGTAAGTCGACTAATAAGCGACTTTGTTGGAAATGAATGCCTTAGGTGTTCATCTAGCAGGCACAAGGGATTCAGAACAAGGAAATTAGTTTTTATTTAGGCTGCACCATTATATTTATTTTTTATTCCCATAAAAACAATGTGTTGACTAAATTTTTGTGAAGTTTTTGTTAAAAGAAGTGGTTTTGCACTAACCTGAATACGTATGCATAAAGTTGTTAATAAAATAAGGCGAGCGTTAATATTCATCCTGACAACAAAATCAGCCAATGAGTCGCTCGCTTCTATCACAAGCAGTGAATAACGTTGGTAATACAAAATATGGGTAACGGGAAAACATCATGTCTATGTTCAAACCAAGTATATTAACAATTGCACTTGCAACAGCAGGTATTAGCAGTTTCGCTTCATACGCACAAGAAGAGCAATCAACAGCAAATAATGATGTCGAAGTCATCGAAATTAAAGGTTTTCGTGGCAGTGTTGTTGAATCAATCAATACAAAGCGTTTTTCATCAGAAGTGGTTGAATCTATCTCTGCTGAAGATATCGGTAAATTACCAGATTCGTCGATTGCAGAATCAATTGCTCGCTTACCGGGTTTAACGGCGCAGCGCCTTGATGGTCGTGCTAGCCGTGTTAGTGTGCGTGGTTTCAGCGAAAACGAAAGTGCAACAACCTTTAATGGTCGTGAGCAAGTGTCGATTGGTGATAACCGTGGCGTTGAGTTTGACCTTTACCCATCAGAAATAATGAGCGGTGTAACCGTATATAAAACACCAAGCGCGAGCATTGAGGCAGAAGGTATTGCTGGTGTAATCGACATGCAAACCGTAAAACCTTTAAGCAAAGGTGAGCGAGTCATCATGTTTAATGGCCAATTAGAGCAAACAGGCTTTGATAAGCTAAACCCAGACGGCGATGATCAAGGTTATCGTGGCACAGTTTCATACATTGACCAGTTTGCAGATGATACGTTCGGTGTTGCATTTGCTTATAACAAAATGAGTTCACCAAACCAAGAGAAGCGTTGGAACTCATGGGGCTACCCTGATTTTACTGGCGATGATGGTCAATCATATTCTATCCTCGGTGGTGCAAAACCGTATGTACGTTCTTCAACGCTTGAACGTGATTCAGCCATGTTAGTACTTGAAGCTGCACCAACAGATCGCTTAAACATGACGTTTGACGCGTTATACATTGATTTCTCAGATGAACAAATCCTACGTGGTATTGAAGTTCCATTCGCATGGGGCCAAGGTTCAATTGACCCAGCTTCAACAACCGTTGACGCAGAAACAGGTTTTATCACAAGTGCATTAACGCAAGGACAACGAGTTGTTGTTCGTAACGATCACCAAGAAAGAAAAGCAGATTTAACGCAATTTGGTTTTAATGTTAAATATGACCTAAACGATGACTGGAGCACTGAGTTTGATATAAGCCGCTCAGAAGTAGAGCGTCAGTTATGGAGTATTGAAAGTTATTCAGGCACAGGTCGCGGTGATGCTAATGGTGTAGCTGACAATATTGGTTATGCGTTTGACGGCGGAAACACAGGTGCACAGTTTTCACATGAGTTAGATTACAGTGACTATAGCTTAATGCAATTAGGTGGACCATTATCATGGGGTGCAAGTGCCGCACTTAATGACAAGTATGGTTTAACTGACACGCCATACCAGAATACAGCACAAGATGGCTTTATTAACGCGCCAAAAATCAATGATGAGCTGACAACGCTTAAGCTTGCTGCCAGTAAAATGCTTGATAACGCATATGTAAGCACCATTAAATTTGGTATGTCATACCGTGATCGTGAAAAGTCAAAACTGTCTGAAGGTTATTTCTTAACATTAAAAGACTTTTCATTGTCAAACCCTGGCATGATGTCAGTGCCTGAGCAATACCGTTTAGGTTCAGCCAGTCTTGATTTTATCGGCATGGGCGACATGATTGCTTATGACACAAGAGGGCTTGTGAATGACGGTTACTATGACCTATTGCAAGAGAGCCTAACAGACCAAAAACACAAAACGCAATCGTGGACAGTGCAAGAAAAGGTAACAGCATTCTTCGCGCAAGCTGATATCAATGCTGAACTTGGTTCAATCCCTGTAACAGGTAACATTGGTGTGCGCTATGTTAAGACTGAACAGTCTTCACAAGGCTCAGCAGCAAACACGGTAGACGGTTTAGTGGTAGTATCACCTACAGATGTTAGCCATGATTACAGCCATATTCTACCGAGCCTTAACTTATCTTTCGCAATTGATGAAGAGCAAACGGTGCGTTTTGGTGCAGCAAAAACTATTTCTCGTGCGCTATTAAATGACATGAATTCGTCGATTAATGCATCTTACTCGCAACAGCCAGATGATAACGGTAATTTCTGGAATATTTCAGGCGGTAACCCTAAGCTTGAACCAAAAGAAGCCACAGGTTTCGATGTAAGTTATGAAAACTACTTTAATGCCGAAGGTTATTTCTCTGCTGCAGTTTTCTATAAAGACATCACACAATGGATATTTGACGGTAATTACGAAGTTGACATGTCAGGTGTTGCAAACCCAGCAACCGGCGAAATACCAGCAAGCTCTACAGGTTCAGGTTCTGGTAAAGTCAATGGCGGCGGCGGTGACCTGTGGGGTTACGAGCTTTCACTGGCGTTACCATTTAACATGTTTCACTCGTCACTAGATGGCTTTGGTTTAATTGCTAGTCACACTGGTATTGAACAAGATGTTGAAAATCAAAACGGTCAACCATACGAACTTGTTGGTTTATCTGACCAAATTGATAGCCTGACAGTGTACTTTGAGCGTAACGGCTTCCAAGCACGTACCAGCATGCGTAAACGTAGTGACTTTAAAGGTAACGTGAATGGTTTAGGTCTTGCCGCTACTCAGGTTGATATTGAAGGCGAAACAATTTGGGATGCACAAATTGGCTATGACTTTGGTGAAGCTGGTGTCGAAAGCCTAGAAGGCTTAAATGTGACATTCCAAGTACAAAATATCACAGAAGAACCGTTCACCACACTACAAGGTGACAATGCACTGCAAGTACGTGATTACCAAGACTACGGTCGTACATTCTTGTTAGGCTTTAGTTACAAGTTATAATAATCTTTAGCGTTGAAAAGCCCTTGTGAATTGTTTTACAAGGGCTTTTTTATATCGACTACACTTAAGCAAAAACAAGTGGAGCAGGGGCTATGAAAAATAAACAAATAAAAGAAGTGGTAATAGCGGGTGGTGGCACTGCTGGGTGGATCACCGCAGCGCTACTTAATAAAGTGCTCGGCAAAGTTGTTAACATTACCCTTGTTGAATCAGATCAAATTGGCACCGTGGGCGTAGGCGAGGCGAGTATACCGCCCATTCTTCATTTAAATGCCGCGTTAGGTATTCGAGAAAACGAGTTTATTAAAGCAACTCAAGCAACCATTAAATTGGGGATCGAATTTGAAAACTGGCGTTCACAAAAGCACTCATACATGCATGCTTTTGGCGATATTGGCAAAGACTTTCCGTTTTGTGAATTTTATCATTTTTGGTTAAGAGCCAAACAGCAAGGCACAGCCTCTGATTTTTGGGATTTCTCCCTTAACTACCAAGCTGCAAAACAGCATAAGTTTACTCATCTTCAACACATACCTAACACACAATTGACCGGTTTAAATTACGCCTATCATTTTGATGCCACACTGTATGGCGAGTATTTAAAATCGCTTTCCATATCACGGGGCGTTAACCGAATTGAAGGTAAAATAGCCCAAGTTGAGCAATGTCAAAATACAGGCTTTATTACGGCGCTTGCACTTGAAGATGGCCAAACAGTTACCGGTGATTTATTTATCGATTGCACTGGGCTGAGCGCCTTATTGATTGAACAAACCCTCAATACTGGCTTTGAGGATTGGTCTCATTGGCTACCTTGCGATAGCGCTATCGCGGTACAAACAAAAAGCGCAGCTGAGCCTGTACCTTATACCCGTTCTATTGCGCACGATGCTGGTTGGCAGTGGCAAATACCACTACAGCACCGAGTTGGTAATGGCTTAGTGTTTTCAAGCCGCCACATTACTGATGAACAGGCAAAACAACAGTTATTAGAAAATCTTCCTGGCGAGCCTATTACTGAGCCGAGAGTTATTCGATTTAAAACAGGGCGTCGTCGTAAACAGTGGCATAAAAATGTGGTGTCTGTGGGTTTATCAAGCGGGTTTTTAGAGCCGTTAGAATCGACCAGTATTCATTTAATCCAAACCGCGGCTATTCGTTTAATTAAGCTTTTTCCACATAACGGAATTGATGACAGCTTAGTCGAGACATTTAATCAACAAAGCCAAACTGAAATTGAACGCATTCGTGATTTTATTATTCTGCATTACAAATTAACCGAACGGACCGACAGTGCTTTTTGGCGTCAATGTAAGCAAATGAGTATTCCAGATTCACTGCAAAAGAAAATCGATTTATTTAAAGCGACTGGCAAAATTATACGTGAAGATGACGAGCTGTTTGCACAAATCGCTTGGCAACAGGTGATGATAGGGCAAGGGCTTGAAGCAAACGACTATTCTGCACTTGCAAGTGCATTAAATGATGACCAACTCAGCGAGTTATTTAGCAGCTTAAAAACGTTAATTAACGGCACTGTTGAGCAACTTCCTAGCCACAGTGACTTTTTACTACGGATGAAAAATAATTAAGATGAAAAAGACTCTCCGCAAATTTATCGCAAGCACCTTTATAGCAGCCTGCTTGGGCACAACTTTGAGCGCCAATGCGCTATCTATTTCGCCAGAAAACTGGTGGGTTGGCATGCAAAACAGCACATTACAAATTATGCTGCATGAAAATGAGGTTGCAAAACAACACTGGCAACTCGTGCCATACCCGGGCGTTAAGTTAAAAGGTATTACCAAAACGGATAACGCAAATTATTTATTTATAGATCTTGATATTAGCCCAAGTGCCAAGCCGGGCAACTTACTTTTTAAGAATCAAGCGGGCGATCAATTTAAATACCCGCTATTAGCACGCAACAAGCGAAGCGCAGAACGTCAGGGGTTTGATAGCGGCGATACAATTTACTTAATTAACCCAGATCGTTTTGCCAATGGCGATACGAGTAACGATACCGTCAAAGGTATGAAAGAAGCTGCCAAACCAGCAGAACGTGGCGGGCGCCACGGAGGTGACATTCAAGGTATTATTAACGCGCTACCCTACTTAGATAAGTTGGGTGTTACGCAATTATGGCTAACCCCGCCGCTTGAAAATGATATGCCCAGTTATTCATACCATGGCTACGCCATTACCGATTTTTACACTATAGATCCACGTATGGGTTCGAATGAACTTTATAGGGAGTTATCATCTAATGCGAAGCAACATGGTATCGGTTTAGTGATGGACTTAGTACTGAACCATTTTGGCTCAGAGCATGTGTGGATGACAGATAAACCAACGTCAGATTGGATTAACTTCAATGGCGAATTTGCAGACGGTAAAAATGCCACTAGTCACGCACGTCAAACGATTCAAGACCCACACGCAAGTGAGTTCGATAAGCGACAGTTTAATGATGGTTGGTTTGTATCAACCATGCCAGATTTAAATCAACGCCAGCCTTTATTAGCAACCTACCTTATTCAAAATGCGATTTGGTGGATTGAATATGCTGACTTAAGTGGGATTAGGGTGGATACCTATTCCTATTCCGACAAGGCATTTTTAGCCGATTGGACTAAAGCAATCATGACCGAATACCCTGCCTTTAATATCGTAGGCGAGGAGTGGACATCCAACCCAGCCATTGCGTCTTATTGGCAAGCAGGCAAAGTGAATAATGATGGGTATACATCGAGTTTACCCAGTGTGATGGACTTTGCATTGCAAGAGTCAGTTATTCAAGCGCTTAATGAACAAGAAAGCTGGAATACGGGCTGGGTGAAAGTGTACCAGTCACTGGCGAATGACTTTTTATACCCCAACCCTGATAACTTACTTGTGTTTGCGGATAACCATGATATGAGCCGCGTATACACAGAACTTGGGCAAGATCTTGCCAAAACAAAAATGGCGATGACCTTGTTGTTAACGACTCGGGGAATTGCGCAAATGTATTACGGTACAGAAATACTGCTCGATAACACGGGTAGTAACGACCATGGTGATATACGCATCGATTTTCCAGGAGGATTTGAAGGGCAAAAAGCGAACGCGTTCACGGGCCAAGGCTTAAATAGCGATCAAATTGAAATGCAGCAAACTATCACCACATTGCTAAACTTTAGAAAAAATAGCCCCGCGTTAAGCAAAGGTAAACTCACTCATTTCAGCCCTAAAAATGGCGTATATAGTTATGCCAGAATAAGCGAGCAACAAACCGTACTCGTACTTTTAAACAAAAATACGCAGACCAAATCGTGGTCACTGGACTACATGAATGAGGTACTTGCAGGTAAAAAGCAAGCGCAGACTCTTTTTACAAAGCAAGCAGTCAGGTTAAATAAGCCCATCTCACTCCCTGCAATGAGTGCTCTGGTATTGGTGATTGAATAGGGTGAATACGTATGCAAGTGCTGTCAGTCAGCGGCTGTTCACATTAGTATCATAGGTAAAATAAAATGACGGCTTAATGAACTCTTGTTAAGCCTTCTGATTAAATAAGAAGATTATGACAACACACACAACAAGCACAATTAAGTATGGCTCTTGGTTACTTGCCAGTAGTTTGCTGTTAGCGGGTTGCTCTGAACAGCCCGACACAAAAACAGATGAACCAGCGCCAAAGCAACATGTAAATGAGCACACCAAGCCGGTTGTATACCAAGTCTTTACACGTTTATTTGGTAATACACAGACTGCGAATGTGCCATGGGGCACTAAAGAGCAAAATGGTGTAGGCACGTTTAGTGACTTCAATAATGCAGCATTATCGGGCATTAAAGAGCTTGGAACCACTCACATTTGGTATACCGGTGTCTTGCATCACGCATTGGTGGGCGATTATAGCCAGTATGGTATTAGTCAAGATGACCCAGATGTAGTAAAAGGGCGTGCAGGCTCACCCTATGCGATTAAAGACTATTACGATGTAAATCCTAATTTAGCAATCAACCCTGAGCGACGCCTTAAAGAGTTTTCAGCGTTGATTGAGCGCACCCATCAACATGGCATGAAGGTAATTATTGATATAGTACCAAACCATGTTGCGCGAGATTATCACTCAACAGCAAAGCCTGTTGGGGTAAAAGACTTTGGTGAGCAAGATGACACCAGCGTAGAATATACTCGCGATAATAACTTTTACTATGTAACAGGGCAGTCGTTTCAAGTACCGACCAGCGAAGGCTACCAAGTACTCGGTGGTAACCCGCATCCATTAGCAGATAACTTATTTGATGAAACACCTGCTAAGTGGACGGGAAACGGCGCACGTGCAGCTAAACCAGATATAAACGACTGGTACGAAACAGTAAAAGTGAACTACGGCGTAAAGCCAGATGGCAGCTACGATTTTCCAACGTTACCAAGCGATTATGCGAACAAAGACTTACGCGCTCATTTTGAATTTTGGCAAGATAAAGATTTGCCAAATAGTTGGTATAAATTTCGAGATATTACGTTGTATTGGCTTGATAAAGGCGTAGATGGTTTTCGTTATGACATGGCCGAAATGGTGCCAGTAGAGTTTTGGAGCTTTTTAAACTCGTCTATCAAAATGCATAACCCAAACGCATTTTTGTTAGCAGAGGTATACAACCCGACTTTGTATCGTCCTTATATTCAGCAAGGCAAAATGGACTACCTTTACGACAAAGTAGGTTTTTACGACACCTTAAAAGGCGTTATGCAAGGTAAACAAGCGGCAAACAGCATTTTTGCACCACAGCAAAAAGTGGCTGATATTGAAAAACACATGCTGCATTTTTTAGAAAACCATGACGAACAACGTATCGCCAGCCCAGACTTTGCGGGCAGTGCAGCCAAAGGCAAACCGGCACTGGTAGTATCGCACTTGATTAGTCGTGCACCTACATTGTTGTATTTTGGTCAAGATGTGGGCGAGGACGGCTCAGAAGATGCAGGCTTTGGTAAGCCAACGCGTACCAGTATTTTTGATTATATTGGCGTCCCCGCGCATCAAGCGTGGATGAATAACGGTAAGTTTGATGGCGGCGCATTAACCACTGAGCAAAGCCAATTACGTGAATATTATAAATCGGTAATGGCATTGAGTAAGCACCCGGCAGTTGTTGCTGGTGATATGCAACCGTTAACCGTAAAGGGCAGTGATCAGGTTGCTGCATTTAGTCGACGCATTGGTCAGCAACAAATTTGGGTTGTTAGCAATTTTGCAGATACTCAAACAGCCATCACAATTGAGCTACCTCTAAGTACGCTGATTGATGATAAGCAAGGCACGTTCAAATTACTTGATTTACTTGAAGCAAACCAAACCGCATTAGTCACGATCACCCCCGAAAAAGCACACATTAGTCTAACGTTAGATGCGCTTAGCAGTGCAGTTCTCACTACTGGAGCACATAATGAAAGATAACAAACCAGATTTAAGTTTTTGGCAAATATGGAATATGTGCTTTGGCTTTTTAGGCATTCAATTTGGTTTTGCACTGCAAAACGGTAATGTCAGCCGAATATTTCAAACCCTCGGAGCCAACGTTGATGATATTCCTATTTTATGGGTAGCAGCACCACTAACAGGTTTGGTTGTGCAGCCAATAATTGGCTACTGGAGTGATAAAACCTGGGGTAAACTAGGTCGTCGTCGTCCGTTCTTTTTGTATGGTGCCATACTGACTACGCTTTCTTTATTTATCATGCCAAACTCACCAACGCTTTGGATTGCAGCGGGTATGTTATGGATCATGGATGCTTCAATCAATGTCACGATGGAACCATTTCGTGCCTTAGTGGGCGATAATCTACCAAAAAAACAACGCGCGACTGGCTATGCCATGCAAAGCTTTTTTATTGGGGTAGGTGCGGTAGTGGCATCAGCACTTCCATGGATGATGACCAATTGGTTTGATATAGCCAATACTGCACCAGCAGGGCAAATACCTGATTCGGTAAAGTATTCATTTTATTTTGGCGGTGTAATTTTACTTATCGCTGTTGGTTGGACCATCCTCACAACAAAAGAGTATTCCCCTGAGCAATTAGCGAAGTTCAACGAGCAAGGCAGCAGTAATGACCCTGAAACGCTTACTCACAACACGGTTAATTTCAACAAAGGCGGGATTGTTTTTACTGTGCTTGGTTTAGCAGTACTTGGCCTTGTCACGGGGCTTAATCTTGAAAAAGAGCTGTACCTCCTAGCTGGTGGCTTGGTGAGCTTTGGTATTATTCAGTTTATTGCGGGTTTACTTAAAGCCAAGCAAGCCACATCAGGCGGTTTTTACCAAGTGGTAAACGACGTATTCACTATGCCAGAGGCGATGAAACAACTGGCCTGGGTGCAATTCTTTAGTTGGTTTGCACTGTTTGCAATGTGGATTTATACCACGTCAGCGGTAACAAGCTTTCATTACGCTAGCAGCGACACTAGCTCTGTGGCGTACAATAATGGCGCGGATTGGGTTGGTATTTTGTTTGCTGCTTATAATGGTTTTGCCGCAATTGCTGCGTTATGTATCCCGATCATCGTAAAGCGTGTGGGTTTAAAACTCGCGCATGCCATCAACTTGGTATTAGGTGCGCTAGGGTTAGTTAGTTTTATAGTCATCAAAGATCCTACATTGCTTATTTGGCCAATGGTAGGCGTTGGCTTTGCATGGGCGTCTATTTTATCACTGCCTTATGCCATGTTAAGTACGTCAGTACCGAGCCACAAAATGGGTGTATATATGGGAATTTTTAACTTCTTTATAGTGATACCACAATTACTCGCTGCCAGCGTATTAGGCCTAATTTTACGTCATTTCTTTGCAAATCAACCTATTTACGCATTGGTACTAGGCGCAGTGTCGTTTGTATTAGCAGCCCTTGCTGTTATGCGAGTTAAACATACGCAGTAAACCACTTAGCGAACAATTTTAGAAATAAAGAAAATTTAAGGGTTAAAAATGAAAAAATATAACATCATTACCACAAGTTTACTTATGCTTGGTTTAACAGCCTGTAGTTCAGAACAAACAAGTACGTCAGTGACAACTCAGCAACTTACAGCGCCAGGCGCACCAGGTGCTGAACCATTTTGGGCATATTCAGGCAAAACGGGTATTGGTACCTCATTTGAGCAATACCAAAACGGTGCTTACAGCGACACTGCGGCAACCGGTACGGTCTCAAAAGTATGGTTTTCAATAGCAAAAGGCATGATCACAGAAACCATGTTTGGTCTAATTCACCAAGCCCAAATTAAAGACATGCAATTTGTTGTGGTTGGCAAAGACTTTACTGTTACAGAAACCGACGACCTTGATGTAACCATTGATTATTTATACAAAGATGAAGCAGGGCGTCCACTATCACTGGCTTACAAAGTAACTAGCACAGATAAGCAAGGTCGTTTTAGCCTAGAAAAACATATATTCACCGACCCAGACGGGCAAACGTTATTTGTACGTAGTATTTTTAATACCGAGCTCGATGGCGTAAAAGCGTATGTAAGTGTTAACCCATATATTGATAACAACGGCCTTGATGACTTTGCAAAAACAACTGAGCAAGGAGTCGTTGCTTGGCAGGGCGATAATTATTTATCACTGCAAGGCGCAAAACCGTTTAAACAGACCAGTGTTGGTTTTACGGGCAAAAGCGATGGCCTAAGTGAGCTTAAAAACTCACAGCAACTAACTAATGTATATACAAACACAGGTGAGCAATCAGGTAACGTAAGCTTGCTTGCAGAGCTGGGTGAGATTGGCAAAAACAGCCAGTTTGATTTAACCCTAAGCTTTGGTAACAACGAGCAATCGAGCTTTAAAGAAGGTAAAGCGAGTTTAAATCGTGGCTATCAGCAAGTACTTGATAACTACAATGGTAAAGGCGAGGCATTAGGCTGGCAAGATTACTTACAAAGCCTTAAGCCGCTTAATACCATGACGGCGCAAACAGCTGATAACGGTAAGCTACTTTATACCAGTGCACTGGTTTTAAAAGCGCAAGAAGACAAAACCCATGCAGGCGCCTTAATTGCGTCTTTATCAAACCCATGGGGCGAAACGGTCTCAGCTGAAACAGGGTCAACAGGTTATAAAGCGGTTTGGGTACGTGACTTTTACCAAGTCGCTATGGCCTTTATGGCAATGGGCGATAGTGCCACAGCTAAAACCGCATTTGAATACCTTGAAAAAGTACAAGTAAACGCCAAAACTCCAGGCAACAATGGCGACACAGGCTGGTTCTTACAAAAAACACATGTTGATGGCGAGCTTGAATGGGTGGGCGTACAGCTTGACCAAACCGCCATGCCTATTATGCTTGCATGGAAACTGCACCAAGCCGATGTATTAACTGATGCAGAGCTCACTGATTGGTACGGGCGCATGTTAAAACCTGCTGCTGACTTTTTGGTAGACGGTGGGCGCGCCAAAATTTTGTGGAACGATATGCAAATTACGCCGCCAGCTACTCAGCAAGAGCGCTGGGAAGAGCAAGAAGGATATTCACCTTCAACTACTGCAGCGGTTGTTGCAGGCCTTATCACTGCGGCTGATATTGCAACACTCGCTGGCGATGACAAAAACGCAAAGCGTTACCTTAAAACCGCCAAAAGTTACAACAGCGATATTGAAAACATTATGTTTACTACTGCCGGTAATTTAGAATCAAGCAATTCAGACGGTGAGTATTTTATTCGTATTGGCCAAGACAAAGACGCCAATTCAAACACTAAAATTAACGCCAATAATGGCCGTGAAGGCTTTAATAAAAAGCAAATTTTAGACGGTGGCTTTTTAGAGCTAGTACGCTACGGTGTGCGTGAAGCACTCGCGCCAAGTATCGTAAAAACATTGTCAGAATATGACGATGAAACGTTAGCCGATAACTTACAAGTTAAGTACAGCTTTAACTTTAGTGATGGCAGCGGTTCATTCCCAGGCTTTCGCCGCTATGGTAACGACGGTTACGGCGAAGATGAAGTAACTGGCACAAACTACGCCGAAGGTGGGCAAAATACCCCAGGGCAACGTGGTCGTGTTTGGCCGTTCTTTACAGGCGAGCGAGGTCATTACGAAATTGCTGCAGCCAATGCCACGCAATCGTTAAACGCAGACAAACAACAAGCCATTAAAAACACGTATGTGAAAGGGTTAGAGCAGTTTGCTAACGAAGGCATGATGCTACCTGAGCAAGTATGGGACGGCGTGGGTAATAACAAAGCCGGCTATCAACTCGGCGAGGGCACTAACTCTGCCACACCACTTGCGTGGACGCATGCAGAATACGTTAAACTGGTTCGTTCTTTAAGCGACAAACAGGTATGGGATCACTACCCAGTGGTTGAAAAGGCACTAAAGTAAGTTTGTTTTAATAAGTAATACTAAGAGCCACGGTTAACAGCCGTGGTTTTTTACGTTAAGGCTTTATCAATTGGGCTCATTGTATTGCTGAATCGGCTACCAATTACATGGGTATAAAGCTCTGTTGTTTTTAAATCTGAATAACTCTTGTACTGTGCGAATATCGCAACCATTCACCAATAATTGTGTTGCAAATGTATGCCTGAATGTATGCGCTTTAACATTTTTATTTAGCCGTACTGCTAGTACGGCTTTTCTAAGCTGCTTTCTAAAGGAAGTTTCATGAAGGTGGTGACGGCAAATATAGCCGTCGTAAGGGTGAACGCATCGAGTAGATGAGGGGAATAGATACTGCCACGAAAAATCTTTTGCGGCATTACCATATTTTCTTAAGAGTGCAGGGGGCAATGATGTTAAACCATAGCCCTTTGCTAAGTCATGGCTGTGTGTATTTTTAACGTACTCAATTTGATTATTTAAATTATCATTTAATGATTTAGGTAACAAAGTATAACGGTCTTTTTTACCTTTACCGCGAAAAACAAATAATGTGTTGTTATCTAGGTTTAGGTCTTTTACGCGTAGTTTTAACGCTTCGTTTATTCTTAGCCCGCAGCCATATAATATTGACGCTATTAACCGGTATTTACCAGATAATTTATTAATTATAGTTAATGCCTCTTCATGAGTTAACACTGTAGGTAATGCTCTTTCCCGCTTTGTGAATGAGTAAGACAACCCCTTAATCTCACGTTTAACAATGTAACGATATAAAAACATAATCGCACATAGCGCTTGATTTTGCGTTGCAGCACTTACTTGTTTGTTAACAGCCAAGTTGTTTAAAAACCGTTCTATATTATGGCTTCCCATGTCATCAGGATGCTTTTTGTCATTAAACAAAATAAAGTACTTTATCCAGTAGAGATACACCTTCTCAGTTTGAATACTATAGCGTCTAGTACGCAATTCTGATCTGATCATTTCTAAATAAGGTGAACTCATAGCCAACCCTTCTAATGCTGTTTATTTATACAGTTATAATTCATAGTAAGGATTTTGCAACTCAAATTCTCGGTATATACTTGATTAGAGTTCTCGGTTTATCTTTTGAATAAGATTAAGCTTTTGATTTTAATGATGTTTTATTCGGTTGTTCTCCTTTAATAAAAATGTAGGTTCTCGATTAAGTAAATTCTCGCTATGAGAGAAACGAATTTTTGTTGCCGTCTTCCTAATAAGTTAGTAAGTTAATAATATTATTATAAATTTTAAAGTGTATTTACGTAGAATAGGGTAAGCACTAGAAAGTGTTTATCGGTATTCTTGGTAATACGCTGTTAGCCATACATAAGGATCTGCATGAGCGTTGTAGCAAGCATTAAGAAATCAGTCTGGAATCTTGGCGCTGTTTGTTTTTTTATTTGGTTTGGGTTTAAGGCTATAGGTTATGGAATGGATCTTTTTGACATCGAAGGGCCTTCACTCTGCTCCTATACCGACGTAGCTGAATTTCCTTCTCCAAATGGTAAAAAAATTGCGAAGCTCGGTTATTCGGATTGCGGTGCAACGACTAATTGGCAAACAGGTATAAATATTGTCGATGTAGAAACTGGTAAGGTCTTCAATGGCTTCTTTGGTTTAGACGGTAAACCAGAAAAATTGGAAGTAATATGGGAGTCAGATATAAAGTTAACTTTAACTAACTTCCCAATAGAAGACTTACTATGGTTCAACCAAGATTACTTTTCAGGTGTATCAGTTGAAATCAAGTCAGGTATGGCTAACAAGTCGTTAAAGCAGGACAAATAACAGTTGGCTTTTGCTCCTGCGTCGCTTATTTTAGCCAACATATTATTTGCCTCTTAACGAGGCTACATGGACTCCCCTTTG
>NZ_PYHV01000016.1:0-139328 GCF_004766475.1 Pseudoalteromonas sp. KS88 | reverse complement strand
GAGACAGTTGACCTTTGTGGATTGAAATTTGTTCAATCTAGGGGTGATTTAATCGCGGCGCGAGGTTTGTAACCTAGCGGGCTAAGTAAAAACCGAGCAAAGCTACCGCGTCCTGCTAGCGCCCCTTACCTACATCCATGTAGGTAACAAAGAGTCAATCGCCCCTAGGAAGAACCCTTTGGGCAGCGCATGTTTGGCATTTATACTGCGTTGTCGCCTATTTATGGGGAACAACCACACTGCATAGGCGCTGCCTTGCCTAAATACCAAACATACTGCTGTAAAATTAATCACGAAAGGTCAACACGCCCTAGTCAAAATTCATTTTTAAATCACTTAAATGAAAATTTTGTCCCGTTCGCTGTAGTAAAAAATAACGGGAAAACTCAGATTCATGCATTTTATCGACTTTTAATTCAGAAAATAACGCTGCTAATTCCACACTTGTATTACTGTGGCCAACAATGATGATTGTTCCATTCATCGTTAATACTTGCTCACTAAATTGTGCTAAGTCTCTAGGATTATACACCTGTACCTCAACCCCTAAATCTTTAGCTAATGCGTTGGCCGTTTCAATTGTGCGATTATAGTTGGTACTGAACAAAGCCACTGGCTTGTTATTTTCAATGAGGCTAGATAGTTGATCAGCTCTGTGTTTACCGGCCTCTGTTAAATGTGGGTTGTTCCCCTTTTCTTTTTCGCTGTGGCGAAATAAGTAAATACTATCAGGGGCTGCATGCGCAAAGCTTGTGCAAAATAACATTAAAAAGCCAACTAAGTGTCTCATCCTTTCTCCAACTGTTGCATGTTTTGTCTTTTATATTCCAGCACCCGGTTGATAAACTCCGTTGTGAGCTCATTAATAAGCCCTGTCTCTGCGTTTAATACTAGGCTAAACCCTATGTTAAGGTGCGGCATTACCACAAGATCGCTGCGATACCCTTGTACCCAGCCGCTATGATAATAAAGCGTCTCATTATCATAATTATAAACACGCCAACCGAGACCATAATAAGCCGCTTTTAGATGCTTTCTCCACACTCTACGTCGTAATTCTTTTTTTGTTTGTGTGTAAGGTCTTGCCTGACTAGCCAATACTTCAGAAGAAAGAATAGTCGGATAAACACCAAGCTGCGCTTTTAACCAGATAGCCATATCGCTCGCACTGGCATTAACACCCGCAGCGGGAAGCACTTTATAGTAATTCTTTTTTAACCTCGCAGTGTGCCACCGTTTACGCCCTCTAACATGAGGATGAGCATAATTACTATCAATCACCATGTTGTCATACCCTAAGCTGGCGTTATTCATTTGCAATGGTGCAAATATAAACTCATTCAACCAATGGGAATAATCCATTTGAGTGCTGGATTTAATTACTTCATCAACTAAGCTAAACATCACATTTTGATAACCATAACATTGACCTGGCTGACATATAGGCTCAACACTTAATAGTTTTTCAACAATATCAGGATAGCGCATCCTTGACTCAATTAAATTATCATATGCATTTGGCACTAGGCCACCTGAGTGACTAAGTAGGTGGTACACTTTTAAGTTGTTTTTATAGCTTGTGTTACTTAGTTTAGGTATATATTTACTGACGGGATCTTCTAATGAAAAGCGCTTCTCATTAGCAAGTTTTGCAGTTAAAGACCCTGCAAATGTTTTAGAGACAGATGCCAAACGAAAACGTGTATTTGTGTCAACTCGCTGGCCCTTGTGTAGTTTAGTAACGCCGTAACCTTTCACAAACTCACTGTCTTGACCGTATACAATAGATAATGCTGCGCCTGGTATACCTTTGCTTTTTAACTTGATTGATAAATGTGTGTTGTAATCATCAATCAACTTATCCCATTGAGCATCTTGACTAGAACAAGTGTATGAAATAAATAATAAAAAAAAACAAAATAATAATAGTGTTGATGACTTCATTTTTATTATTTTAACTATATTAAGAAATTTCTTAGCACATAATAACATGAACTTTTATCAAGACTAACGTACAATATTCGCATTAATATGTTCTTAAGGGTTTATTGTGCTTATTCGTTATATTTTTATCGCTTGCTTATTACTTACAACGACTGCATGTACTACAGCACCACCGCCTGTTGCAGACTCTTTGCAAATGCCAAAGAAACCTTTGTTAAAAACCCAGCATTACCAAATAAGTTATTCAACTGCTCACAATTCGCCAAAAGTAAAGTCTGTTCAGTTACCAGCCCACAAAGTAAAACGCAATCAAACGGTTAAGATTGTCGCAGATAATACGAGTGTTACAGACATTTTATTCTCACAAATTACTGATGCACTCAAGGCGATAAATCTTAATGTTGTTACACAAGGCAAAAGCGATTACACGCTGTCAGTGCATCAACTTGAGCTAAACTTTGTTGAAGATACTAAATACCAGATAGATACGCCTAAAACACCGCTTTCAACATTTGAAAAGATTTCACTACTTTACCCAACACAACAATGTGCAACTATAAATGCAGATGTCAGTATGCGTCTAACACACAGAGCATCAGGCGATGTAGTCTGGTTTGGTAAGTCAGCGATTGACAGTGCGAGCTTTCATCGTGAACCCCTTGTGTATTCATACCAACAAGAACAAATCATTAGCAACGAGCTTGAAATAGCATCGTTTATCCATCAGCAGAATACAGAACAAGCCCGCCGTGCGCGTGCATCTCAAGAGGTGAGTATTCCACCTTACAAAGTAATGAGTAAAATGAGCAGCTTGACTAAATTGCAAGGTCCATGTAACCGCACAGAGGTAAGCGCGCTAACCCCAATGATGCAATTTTATTTGAGTAGTATTTTAATCGACAAAATCAAAGTTCAGTAAGTAAAATTATTTGCTACATTTTTTTACAGAAAAAGGCATTCTTTGACAATATAATACACTTACTTACTCAACCTTAGTTACAGGGAAAGCAATGCTGCAAATTTTAAATAAAACACGTACTTTAATTTGTATATTATTAGTTATGTGTTTTTGGAGCGATGTAAGCTTTGCAAGTAACCGATATTACGCCGATAACACTTTAAAACCCACGAATGGGTTTGCTTGGGACTGGAGTGCTGGAGCCGGTTATTATATTGAAGATTCCTACCTTGTTGGAATGGACTCTTATAATGATGGCTTAGAACTTGATCTTAACTTAGCTATCTCTTACGACCGCTTCTACCTCGATATTGACCACAGCCAACTTAGTGGTGGCGTCATCATTGGTTATAGTTTAATTGAACGATATGACTGGGAGCTGGATATTCTTGGTACTAATGTTCAAGCTGGATTTGATGAGACAGGCTTAGACTTTTACAACACAGGCACAATTGACGAGTTGGAAGGAATTCTAAGCCGCAAATATGACTTTAATACCGGATTGCGTTTAACACGTCGTTTTCAAAACTCTCAAATTTCTGTTGAATATCTCCATGACATTTCTAGTTCACATAATAGCTGGGTAATAAACACTTTTTTTAGTCACATACTCCCCTGGAAAAATTGGGAATTCCGTTCTGGTGTTGGTTTTAGTGCGTATTCGGATGATTTTACAAACTATTATTTTGGTATTTCGCCAGAAGAATCAAAACCAACAAGACCTATTTATGAAACGGGCACTTCTGGCAGCGTAATTTTTGAATTCCACGCAGAGTACCCCTTAAATAGACACTGGGTGTTTTTAACAGGTGTATTGTCAACGTGGTTCACAAGTGAAATATCAAATAGCCCTATCGTTTCACAAGGCTATCAACACAAAGCCATGGTAGGCGTGCGATATGTATTCTAAAACATTAACTCTTGCCTTATGTTTACTAAGTACCAAACCTTTAACGGTAAGTGCTGAACAAATTGATCAAAGTGATTTTGTTGCAATACCTGACACCTGTGTAGCATTGCGTGAAGGGCGAAATTGCTATGCTGACATCGAGATCAATTGGCAACGCCCTGAGATTGGTAATTATTGCCTTAGGGACGCTACTTCAAAGCACATTATGCAATGCTGGCTCAGACAAAAATCAGGGCAGTTTGATTATGCTTTTGATTCAGTCGAAACAATTGCATTTGAGCTAATCAACAGTGATAGCGGCAAAATCATTGCTAAAACACACGTTCAATTACAATGGGTTTATCAAAACCGCCAGAAGAAACGTCGCTGGCGATTGTTTTAAAAAGAGAAGACTATGGATAATTACGGCACTATTTTACTGGTTGAAGATGACACCTCACTTGCTCAATGGGTCGCAGAGTATTTGATTGAACAAGGTTACACGACGCAAATTTGCTCCCGAGGAAATCTTGTTGTCGAACAAGTTAAACAATTCTCACCTGATTTAATTCTGCTTGATATTATGCTGCCAGGACAAGACGGCATTAGCGTCTGTCGTGAACTTAGGCAGTTTTATAATAAGCCAATTATTATGCTTACAGCTCGTGATGAGGAAATGGATGAAGTTATTGGGCTTGAAGTCGGTGCCAGTGATTACATAACAAAACCTGTTAGGCCCAGAGCACTGTTGGCACGAATTAAAGCGGCTCTACGCATGAGTCATGACAATATAGAACAAAAAAATGATTCAACTCTTATCGAAGTTGGCGCACTAAAAATTGACACGCAATCACGCAATGTTTTTATTAATAATATAGAACAATCAATTTCCAGCGCGGAATATCTGCTACTGAGTTATTTAGCATCAAACGCCGGACAAGTCGTGTCGCGCGACGCCGTATTTAAAGCGACTAAAGGGCGAGAATATGATGGCCTTGACCGCAGCGTAGATGTACTTATATCAGCATTACGTAAAAAGTTTAATGACGATCCGCAACACCCTGAAAAAATTAAAACAATTTGGGGTAAAGGTTATTTACTGGTTGCAAGCGCATGGTAGTCAAATCACACCTTTATAGTAGTAGATATCAATGAAGAAGTTTTATCTTTCACTGCTAGGAAGTGCTCTTTTGTCAATTGTTGTGCTTGGTTGGTTAATCGATGCCTTTAGTCAACAAACCCATTCTCCGCAAGATGAGTTTTCTCTGCAAAGCAAACTCTTAATGGGTTTCAGTCAACAACTATTGCAGCTCCCTCCTGCTGAACGCAGTCAATATACGCAGCAACTAGCTTCGCAATTTGAGTTACCCCTTACCTATCGAGCAACAGAGACACTAGCATTGCCGAATTCATTACTTCAGCAGATGAATAAAACAGGAGGATTAATACTCGAAGATCAACAAGGGTTTTACTTGCTGTATAGCAACAATCAGTTAGCACCGTTTCATTTAAAGCTACGATTAGAAAAAACAATCGAGCAAATACAGCAAAATGATATGTTACTCACCTTATTATTTTATGCAGGCTTATGTGTATTTATGGGCTTTATTATTGCCCCACTAGCCAAACGTTTAGGGGTTGTAAATGAGGCTGCAAAACAGTTTGCAAGTGGTAATTTACAAGCACGTATCAAGGTTTCATATTTTACTTATATTAAAGATGTTGAGCTCACTTTTAACCGAATGGCCAGTCAAATAGAAAAGTTACTCGATGAAAATAAATTAATGGCATCAAGTTTATCTCATGATATTCGCACACCAATTGCCTGTCTACGATTTGGCTTAGATGCTACGTTAGACTGTGATGACGAACAAAAAAGGTTGCACTATCTAACACGAATGGAATCTGACTTAGACCAGATGGAATCTATGCTAAAAAGCTACTTGGCATTTGCGACATTAGAACAAAAAGCCACGCAACTTAATTACGCTCACACAGAATTAAACGATTACTTAAAAACCGTTATTGCTCAGCTGGAGCCTAAAATAGCCAAACATAACATTGATGTTGAATTAGATTGTGATGATATTAGCGTTTATGCAGATCTTCATTGGCTCGCCCGCGCAATTTCCAACTTATTGAGTAATGCATGTGACTTTGCAACCGACCATATAGTAATTAGCGCTAAAAAAATGACACACACAGTGGTTATTACTGTCGAAGATGATGGCCCTGGAATAGAAGAACATAACTGGCACAAAGTATTTACTCCGTTTTTTCAGGAACAAAATCACCGAAATAGAGAAGCGCAAAGTTATGGTTTAGGCTTAGCGATTGTTGCAAAAGTAGCTGACTGGCACCACGGTTCAGTTACGGTGAGTCGCAGTAAACAACTAAAAGGGGCTTGTTTTACTTTGAAAATCCATAACACAAATAAAATGTAACTATTCTGTTACAGTTTACATATACCAGCGAACTAGTTTTATACTAGTATTCAATGGGTTAAAAACAAAAAACGCCACTTTACTAGTATAAAAAAGTATTAAAAATAGACAATCACCATCCCACTATATTGATATAGAACAATAAGTGCTTTTTATTTATATGCATATAAAGTAGATTGTCATCGCCGTTAAAAAATAGAGAAGTAATAATAATTATGAGCGCAGTTAGAGGGGAGTTTAGCTCCCGTTTTGGATTCATTATGGCCGCCGCAGGCTCAGCGGTTGGGTTAGGTAATATTTGGGGCTTTCCCACTCAAACAGCCAGCAATGGCGGCGCAGCATTTTTAGTTGCCTACTTGATTCTTGCTTTTTGTTTAGCTTACCCTGCTCTAATGGCAGAATTAACAATTGGCCGCCATGGTCAAGCTAATGCAGTTTCATCACTGCGCAAAATATCCAATACAAAATCACAAAAGCAATTTGCTTTTATAGTGGGCTTTGGTGGCATTATTTGTGCCGGGCTAATTTTAAGCTTTTACGCAATTGTTGCAGGTTGGATGATAAGCGCAACCTTAGAACCGATTGCCACATTAACCTCAAATCAATCAGTTACTAATTGGCTAAGTGAACAATCTTTATCAAGAAATTTATTGTTTACGGCAGGTTTTATTATTTTAACCGTGGCGATTATCAGCCGAGGTGTGGAGAACGGCATTGAGAAGTGGTCTAAACGTTTAATGCCTGCTCTTCTGTCAATTCTATTTGCACTCATCATTTATGTAATGATGCAAGAAGGTGCTATGACAGGCCTTAAGGCATATTTAGTTCCTGATTTTGGTTCGATTTTAAACCCCGAATTGCTGGTAAACGCTCTTGGCCAAGCATTTTTCTCCTTGTCGCTTGGCACCAGTGTTATGATCATTTATGGCTCATATATTAGCAAAAAAGAAAACCTTGTTTCACTCGGTGCTTATGTCACTTTGATTGATGTATTTATTGCTTTTGTGGCAGGCCTTTTAATCATTCCAGCCATGTATGTAGCGCAAGCCCAAGGTGTTGAAATTTTTAGTGCACAAGGCGAGCTGCTCTCCGAAGACACTTTAGTTTTTCAAGTTCTGCCAGCCCTCTTTGATGGTATGGGTACTATCGGTTTATTTGTTGGCTTTGCATTCTTTGCCCTAATGAGTATCGCCGCATTAACATCGTCAATTTCTATGTTAGAAGCCCCTGTTTCGTATGCAGTAGAGCGATTCTCACTCGACAGAATCAAGGCTACTTGGTTGATTGGCGCTATTATAACTTTAGTAAGTTCCACTATCGTCATTTACTTTGATACGTTATTTGGCTTCGTCATCACCATCACCACTAAGTTTGGGCAACCTTTGTTAGGACTTATGTGCTGCTTATTTGTCGGCTGGATTTGGTATAGAAACTCATTACTTGAGGAGATAAAGCAAGGGTGTCCCGATGTGGCTAACAGTGTATTTTGGAAGATATGGCCTTGGTACATTAAGTTTATTTGCCCACTTGCCATTTCATTAGTGTTCATCAATTCAATTTTTGGTTAATTTACACCTATTAACAAGCGCCCATTAACTTATTGGGCGCTTTAAAATCATATCTTGATGCTCTATACCATCTTCTAAGTACGGCTGCTTTATTGCTGTAAAGCCAAGGGCTTGATAAAAATCTAACAAGTAGGTTTGGGCACCAATATATATTTCTCTGCTGGGCCATAATTTAAAGCACCTTTCGATTGCTTGTGTTACCAACTCTTGTGCAAACCCGTTGCCACGATGCTCTTTACTAATCAGCACGCGCCCTATTGCACTGTACTTATCATCTTTTAAGTAACATCGAGCATATGCGCCAAGGTGTTCGTCAGTAAGCCAATAAAGGTGCTCTGTGGTGCTATTGCAATCTACGTTATCTAGCTCTGGATATGCACAAGCTTGTTCTACAACAAAAACATCGACACGCCCCTTTGCAATCAGAAATAATTCTTTTGTTGTCAATTCTGAAAATGACTTGGTTATTAAATTCATAAAAATCCTAATAAAAAAGCCCAGACAATGCTGGGCTATTAAACGAGATAAATGTAAGTCTATGCAAATAATCGTTCAAGCTGATCACACAACTGGGATAAATTAACATGGTCATGTTCAATGGTTAAATCTACGTAACCATCACCACGAAACGCTCTATCAAGTTCAATCAATACATGCGTCTTATGGGCCTCAGGGACAAACGACAACTCAATCTCTTGCAAACCAAATAAACTGCGGCTATTTGGTTTATATTCAAGCTCTTGATAACAACCAGATACTGAGCTAAATGTTGTAGCACGCAAATACCCTTTTTCTACATCTGCTTTAACTAAGCTAAAACCGAGGTTATCCATTGCCTGCATGAAGGTATTAACTGCATCATTAGGGTAAATATGCAGGTGATCTTTATCACTTGGATCAAGTGCCAGATCAATGTCTAATCCTGTCTCAAGCCAAACGTGCGATTGGTTATACCCGGCATTAATTTCTGTTATCGGCGTTTCTGAATGTAGGCGAGCTTCAAAAGGAATATGTTTTTCTTGTCCTGGCTCTATTGTGCCAATGTCAGTGATCCGCCACTTATCTATTACGTGATTTGTGAAATAACTGCCCTCTTCACCTTCTACTTTTACCCGCGTCATCAAGGCTAAATCGAGCCCAGATATTTCTTGGCTTACGTCACCTGCTGTGATCACAATTTGAGCATTAAACTTTTGCCCAGGCTGAAGGTGCTCGGTTTCTAAAATAGTATCAACTTTTGCTGCACCAATACCGACTGATGCAAGAATTTTTTTAAACATCTATTTCTCCTTAAGCATAGCCGCCTTAATACAACTACACCTAAAATCCTTTGTTACTGCATCTTAACCATATTTAAAAGCTGATGTCAGCGAAAAAATAGCTATTTAATCAGTTTTTACATTAAACAATGCACTATTGCATGTTTTTCATACGAATTATAGATAGTTCAAGTGTATCTTCATTAGTCATACTATTTATTTCAAAAACACTGAGATTTCGCTACACTGTAAAAACAAATGAAGTCATATTAAGTATTATGGAACTAATTTATTTTGCAGCAGCGTTTGTCTGCGGTTTTGTTGTTTACCAACTTAAACTTCCGCCATTGATCGGCTTTCTAATTGCAGGTTTTGCCTTAAACCTTTCAGGGTTTAAAACCACCGAACTTCTCAATTCAATCGCAAACTTAGGTGTAACTCTTCTGCTATTCAGTATTGGATTAAAGTTACGTGTCGCTAACTTAATAAAACCGCAAGTTTGGGCACCCGCTTCTATACACATTATTTTAAGTAGCTTACTCTTTGCTGGCTTTATGCTGCTACTGGGGTATTTAGCACTGCCTTTATTTAAAGAACTTAGTTGGCAAAGTGCTTTATTAGTTGGTTTTGCTTTTAGCTTTTCAAGTACTGTTTTTGCTGTAAAGGTGCTTGAGGAGCGAGGCGAAATGTCCAGCCTGCACGGCAAGATTGCGATAGGCATACTTGTCATGCAGGATATCTTTGCCGTTATATTTTTAGCAATTAGCACCGGTAAATCACCCAATGCCTGGGCTATCGCGTTATTTGCGTTATTACCTTTAATGCGCCCCGTGATGTTTTGGATATTGAACCGCTCTAAACATGGCGAGCTTTTACCTTTATTTGGCTTTTTTTTCGCTCTCGTTGTTGGCTATCACGCGTTTGAATTTGCAGGATTAAAAGGGGATTTAGGTGCGCTGATCATTGGTATGATATTCGCGCCACACAAAAAAGCAGGCGAGCTTGCAAAGTCCTTACTTAATTTAAAAGAAATCTTATTGGTAGGCTTCTTTTTAACAATAGGCTTGGGTGCAGAATTAACAATAAACTCCCTCTTTATAGCCCTATTAATTATTTTAGTGTTGCCAATAAAAGTTTCTTTGTACTATGTCCTAACCAACGTGTTTAAGCTTCGTGCTCGCACCTCACTGCTCAGTGCTTTTACCCTTTCAAATTATAGCGAATTTGGTTTAATCGTCTGTATGGTTGCAGCCACAAGCGGCTTGATCACCGCTGAATGGTTAGCTGTTATGGCAATCGCAGTTTCAATTACCTTTATTATTGCATCACCACTAAATAAGCGTTCTAACGAAATCTACGTTAAAATCGAGGCTTGGTTGTTAAAGTTCGAAAGCCAAACACGCTTAGCAGAAGAACTGCCTGTGAACCTCAACGATACTAAAATCGTTATTTTTGGTATGGGCCGTATCGGAACAGGTGCATACGAAACCATCAATATGACGCACCCAGGCGTTGTTGCTGGTGTTGACATAAAGCCTGAGGTTGTTGACAAGCATATAAAAAGAGGCCGAAAAGCATTGCTAGCTGATGCAACTGATCCTGATTTTTGGCAAAGAGTAAATCATTCAAGTGTTGAAATGATCATGCTGGCAATGCCCAAGCATATGCAAAACATTTTTGCTTTAGAGCAATTAAAAGCATCTGGATATAAAGGTCAAGTAACAGCGATTGCTAACTACCCAGATCAACAGAAAGAGTTGGAAGATATGGGTGTTGACTCTACTTATAACTTCTATTTGGAAGCAGGTAGTGGCTTTGCTGAACATGTAAAGCAAAAACTATTTTCTTAATGTAAAATATTTATCTTTTTCGATTATCAGTGCCTAAAAGGGTACTGATAATCATTTTCATCATTAATTCATTAACTTAGTAATAAAACACCAATTCTTAGAATTTTTCCAAGCTTAAATACCGTCAACTACATTTACAAAGCTTTACATCGAAATTGGCATTTGCCAACTAAAACAGAGTAAACTGCAATCGTTGAATATTTGTAAGTATCTATTTTTAACACACAATTTTCGCCCGTGAGTGTTTTGCGCAAGCTAGAAAGCTTCTATTTATTTGTGATTATGAAAGGTTTTAGATGAAAGATAAGTTTACTATACAGCATCAAGCTGTGGCTGATGATTTACAAAGTCCAAAACTAGTTGAGCTTCAAAATCGTCTAGACGAAATTTTAAATCAAGGAATGACAGCGATGACAATGCGCGATGTGTTATTCCATAAGATGCTTGATGTGTACCAAGTCCCTAGCGATCATTTTTTGCGCGAAAGTGAAACTCCACTGCGAATCGACGACCCTGCAATCATTATTCAACTAAAACAGCTTGGGTTTACAAAAAAATCATCGTACCAAATTCATTAAGTAAACTACGAGGCCTACTCCCTCGTATCTTATAGGCTGTTTCTTGCCCGTCACAGCCTATTCTTCCCTCTCTCCTGGTGTTTGTAGTAAACTAAAGCACATACCTGTTTCATTCTACGGCATCCCTAAATGGACTCTAAAATACTTAAGACCGCCATCAATACAACAATGCCTTTTGGGAAATACGCTGGCCGCCCCTTGCTATTACTACCCGAACCCTATCTTGTTTGGTTCAAACAAAAGGGCTTTCCCCAAGGTCATCTGGGTACTCAACTTGCTATGATTTATGAAGTGAAACTCAATGGGCTAGAAGAAATGCTCATGCCACTTTTAGATAGCAAAAAATAACACTCAACATTGTGAACTTATTTATTTAAAGACGGTCTATTAAATTGCTACTTGTTGATTTTGGTTTAAACCGTAAAAAGCGCCATAAGGCGCTTTTTTTATTTATCTCATTTAAAGTCTAGGTAACCTGAACTCTGGAGACTAATAAATATATTTATGGTTTAATATCAATACATTAGTACATCTCTTAACCAGATTTCAGGTTAGGTAAATAAATTGTCACCCTCGCACCACCTAGAGTGGAGTCAGACACCAAGTAATCTCCTTGGTGCCAGGTGATGATTTTTGCAACTATAGCCAAACCTAAGCCAAAACCCCCTGTTTTTTTATCCCGACTCTTATCCAGTCGGGTAAACGGCTTAAACACGGCTTCTCTTTGAGCAAACTCAATACCTGTTCCATCATCTTCTACATGAATGGTTATTGTATCTGGCTCTTCTACAAGGCTCACATGCACGTGATTTTTTGCATGTTTTAGGGCATTACCTATTAAGTTTTGCATACTACGTGCAATAAGATGAGCATCGCATGTGTAGGTATAATATGCTGGTAAAGACGTTGTAAGCGTTATATCAGTCGCATAATCAAGCTTTTTAATCACGTTGTTTATCAACTCGACTAAATCACATTGCTCAACCTTTATATTTGGCCTTTGGCTATCAAGACGAGCGTAATCGAGCATCTCTTTCACAAGTGATTCCAGCTCAGAAATGTCTGCTTGCATTGTATCAATGTAATTGAATGCTTTTTCGTCAGTAACTTTATCTTCCAGCATAACTAACGCAAACTTTAAACGTGCTAGTGGTGTTCTGAATTCATGAGATACAGATGATGTTAGTTCTTGCTGAGCAGTTAATAAGTGCTGAATTCGAAGCTGCATCGCACTTAGAGTGTCAGTAATAGGTAAAAAGAAAGACTTCGACGACTCTGTTAATTGAAAATCTTGAGAGCCATCAACGGCCTCACAAGCTTGTCTTAATTTTGAAAAATCTCGCCACAACAAAAAGCTCCATAACCCAACAGGCACACCTACCACACTCAATAATAAGAAGTATGGCCAAACTGACGGAAATATGGGCTCTGATACATCAATAGGGCCAACTTGAAGTAGGCGCTCACTATCAATTGTGACATACCAGACTAATCGTTGCTGTTGATCAAAAAGATAAATAAAGTGTTTTTCCGACAATTCATTTTGATACGTAATAGGTAATGCCACATCTTTGGTGAGCACGACAGTCGCCCCAAAATGATGCGATACCTGTTCAATACCTTTCGGTGTTTGTGCTAATAACCAAAGAGAGCGCCCAAATTCATCATCAAGAGAAAGGTGTTGCTGACTTTCTTCGTAAGGCCAAAGTTGCTCTATTACGCCACTAACCAAAAAAAGGGAAACTATAATGTACAAATATAAACTTGCAAACAGCTTCCCCATTATCGATTACATTCCCCATGCATCAGAAACAAATAAGTAACCTTGGCCCCAAACCGTTTTTATACGATATGGTTTATCACTACTGTCACCTAATTTTTTACGAATTCGTGATACACGAACATCAACTGTTCGGTCTAGACCATCGTACTGACGACCTATCATATGTTGATGTACATGTTCTCGACTCAAAACCTCACCTGCATTTGAGGCCAGTAACCAGAGTAATTCAAATTCATGTGACGTGAGAGTTATTTCGCTATTATTTAATCGCACAATACGGCTTGTTTTATCAATACTTAAATCACCAAACTGAAGTTCTTCTAAGGGCTTGGTTGTGGCTTGTCCACGTCTTAATAAAGCATTGATTCTTGCTAAAAGTACTCTTGGCTCAGCGGGTTTAATGACATAATCATCGGCACCTAACTCCAATCCGATAACTTGATCAAAGTCTTCACCTTTGGCGGTTAGCATTAAAATGGGTAAGCTGAATTTATCTCTGACTTGACGGCAAACACTAAAACCGTCTTTACCTGGTAGCATCACATCTAATATCATTAAGTCGACTTGGTTTGCTTCTAGATATCCAAACACTTCATCGCCGCGCTCAAGTACCGCAACTTCAAGGCCATTACTTTCTAAGTAATCTCGTGTTAATTGCTGTAGTCCTAAATCATCTTCAACAAGTAATATTTTTGCCATTGGCAGCTCCAGAATTAAAAAAAGCTCCACGGAGAACGAAGCCTACGTCGTGTTGTTTTGGCGCGCGTACTTTGTACGTCAATACTTGCCGTTGCTATCTGTTCATCCGTATGAGGGTTGTGCAGGGAGTATAGGGTCTTAATATGAACATGCGCTTTATAATTAAAACTTGCAACTTTAACTTGCTGCCAACATTGCAACTGCTGATTTTGTTCATATAAACAAACATCCATTTTTTTAGGCAACGACAATGTAAACTTTAAATTAAGATCACAGATATCTTGTTGTTCGGAAACCACACAGACTTTTGGTGATACATTGAGCATATCTTTTGTAGCCTTAGCCTGTAACGGCCAACCGACCAAAGCAAAGACGCAAAGGGTATATTGTAGATACTTCATATTAAAAAATATGATTAAATCCTAAAAAAGCAGTCATAGAATACGATTTTTCGAACAACGGGCTGTCTGCTGAGACTGAATAATCATAGTAAGCCAGATGAAAACGCACAGAATTCACCTCACTCAGAGGCCAACGGGCGTCTATTTTAGCATAAGGCTGCAAGCTACTACCAACTGCAATTGCTTCAATTGGGTTTTCTTTTTTACTCACCCCATAGAAATAATCATTTAATTGTGACGACTTGTACCAAATGCCAAGGCTTGGTTTAACATATACCTCACCAATTCTATGCGACATTTGCCACTGTAGCGCACTACGCCATCCCTTATGAACACCAGATACATCAGACAGAGCTTGAGCAGAGAAAACATGTTTTCCATAAATGTAATGGTAACTCAGACCTGCATCAAGTGCCCATTTACGCTTATCAAGATCATTTACTTCTAGTTTTGGCTGTTGCTCTTTGAACTCTACGGATGAGGAGGTAATAAATGAATTAGATGAGGATAAAGCAAATATATTTGCTGGATGCCAATCGACAAAAAAACGCGTTTCAGGATTAAGCTCAGATACAAAATTAATAACGTGGGAAGAGTCAGGGTTAAGAGTATAACCTAGTCGGCCATTATCAAAAAAAAGATGTTCAGCATAATAAGCAACCTCAGGTATTAACACTAAAGGTAGATTTGACCCACCTTTTAAAGGATTTGTCATAACACCAAATCCAGCATTCAAACTTACATGCCATTGTTCAATGGCGATTTCCTGATTTGATTCACCTTCTGACGGTTGAGCAAATGAGATATTCACAGAGCCAAGCACTGTGCCTACCAAAACCAAGATTTTCGCTATCAACTTCATCGTTATTTTTATACGTTTTTATGCTGTTTGTGTCGGTATAATAGCAAGCTATTAAAAACTTATCCCCAGTTGATTACAATCATTCACACTTTTGATACATTCACCCCCAATATTGTACTAATTAGCCAGGCTATTAATTTCCTTTAAAGATTGCGCAATTTTCCAAAGCGCATTCAAAGCAGGATCGGCAAGGTTTTTCTTGAGCACTGCTAATCCGATTTCAAAACCGGCGGGAGCGTCACGTTGGTCACTTATGATATGAACGCGATCTTTAAGAGGACTATTATCCAGCACGATTTTAGGTACCATTGCTATACCTAACCCTAAGCTAACCATTGATACCATAGCTTCATGGCCAGCAACCTGCGCATATATTTTTGCGTTAATATTATGCTTACGCCACCATTGTTCAAGCCTTTGCCGAGTTAACCCTTGTTCAGGTACGATAAACTCTAATTCAGACCAATCGATTGATTCTGCTTTAGTTGTTAGCTTTTCTCTAATTAACGTAGGATTGCGAGGCGCAATGAACACCAAAGATGAATACCCTATACTCGCAAATGCAATCTGATTCGGTAGTTTGTCAGGTTTAGCGGCTATTGCCATATCTTCATGAGAGTCAAGCACCCTATTGATTGCCAGCGCAGGGTCACCAGTATTTAGCTTTAACTCAATATATTGATGCTCTAATCTTAATTGTTCCAACATTTGATGTAAAAAACTGTATGAAGCGGTAACTGAGCAATATATCCCAACCTTCCCGTATATCGTCTGTTCAGGGTCTTGAACATTTGCACGAAAACGATGCCAATTAGTAAGCGTAGCATTTGCATAATCAATAAACGACTCACCTTCACGTGTTAATTTTACACTTCGGTTATCTCGACTAAATAATGCAACGCCAACTTCATCTTCCAATTGCATTATATTTCGGCTCAAAGTTGGTGCACTGATATGACACAGCTCGCTCGCACGGGCAAAATGCAACGTTTTTGCTAACACCAAAAAGTAACTTAATCGCTTATGATCCACGCTCATTCCTATATTTCATTTTATGAAACACTTTAATTCAAATATATCATTTTACGCAAGCACATTATTCACATAGGGTAACACCAAGCAAGTCAGTAAACTTGCATCTAACAGCATTTATATGAATAGGATACTAACAATGGCGAATTATTTTAATACACTTCCTTTACGTGAGCAGTTAGCTCAATTAGCACAATGCGAATTTATGGACCCAGCTGAATTTGCTGAGGGAGTCGAAGCACTAAAAGGTAAAAAGCTCGTTATTGTTGGTTGTGGTGCACAAGGCTTGAATCAAGGTCTTAATCTACGTGACTCAGGGCTGGATGTTTCTTATACATTACGAGATTCAGCAATCAGTGAGCGCCGCCAGTCATTTTTAAACGCATCTGAAAATGGCTTTACAGTAGGTACTTATGAGGAATTAATTCCTAGCGCTGATGTAGTACTTAATTTAACACCAGATAAGCAGCACACCGCAGTTGTCAGTGCAATTATGCCAATGATGAAACAAGGCTCTACGCTTGCTTACTCGCATGGTTTCAACATTGTTGAAGAAGGTATGCAAGTACGTGACGACATTACCGTCATCATGGTTGCACCGAAGTGCCCAGGCTCTGAAGTACGTGAAGAGTACAAACGTGGATTTGGTGTTCCGACACTTATCGCCGTACACCCAGAAAACGACCCTCAAGGTAAGGGTCTAGCGCAAGCAAAAGCCTATGCAGCAGGCACGGGTGGCCACAGAGCAGGCGTGCTGAAGTCATCATTCATTGCTGAAGTAAAATCTGACCTAATGGGCGAGCAAACTATCCTTTGCGGCATGCTTCAAACAGGTTCTATCTTATGTTTCGACAAAATGGTCGAAAACGATATTGAACCAGGCTACGCCTCTAAGTTAATTCAATACGGTTGGGAAGTGATAACTGAGGCACTTAAATACGGTGGCGTTACAAATATGCTTGACCGCTTATCAAACCCAGCAAAAGTAAAAGCGTTTGAATTAAGTGAGCAACTTAAGGTGATTATGCGCCCGCTTTACAATAAGCATCAAGATGACATCATCGATGGTACGTTCTCTCGCGTTATGATGGAAGATTGGGCTAATGATGATGCTAACCTATTAAAGTGGCGTGCAGAAACAGCTGAAACTAACTTTGAAAAAACACCTGCGGGTGATGTCGAAATTACAGAACAAGCGTTTTTTGATAATGGCATTTTAATGGTTGCTATGGTTAAAGCAGGCGTAGAACTTGCTTTTGAAACGATGACAGCTGCAGGTATCATTGAAGAGTCGGCGTATTACGAGTCACTTCATGAAACGCCACTTATCGCTAATACTATTGCCCGTAAAAAACTCTATGAAATGAATAGAACAATCTCTGACACTGCAGAATACGGGTGTTATTTGTATAATCACGCTTGTTTACCACTACTAAAAGACTTTATGAAAGACATCTCAACAGATGTAATAGGTAAAGGCTTGGCTGAACAAAGTAACTACGTTGATAACAAAACATTAATCGAAATAAATAAAGCACTACGTGAGCACCCTGTTGAAATTGTAGGCGCCAAATTGCGTGGCTATATGTCAGCAATGAAAAAAATTGTTTAACCCTGGACAATAAAAGAAGTTTCGCTTGTTAGAAACCAAGCCCACTGGCATTTGCTGTGGGCTTTTTCATACCTAAAACAGCAAATAGCTCCCTTTAAAAGCAATGATGTAACTTCCCCAATTTCTACACATATCATATCGCAGTGGCTTATTATTGTGCTAAACTGAACGCCAAAGCAGTAAATTAACAAACAAATTATGTTCCTACAACGCACTCCAATCACGCAAAAAATAACACTGTTAGGTATCTGTATCGCATTAATGGTATCTGCATTAATAGGTATCACATCTTTATTCAGTGCAAAAAAGATTATAGAACAGCGTATGATTGAGTCTGAGCTCCCTAGTAAAATCCAAGCTATAAATAACTATATTAGTTTAGAGATAAATCAGCTCAAAAGTGCTGCACAACAATTATCTAGCAATGAGTTTATTTTAGATTGGGCAGCTAAGAACAATGCTAATGACACGATTTTAATCAATGAGTTAAACCGCGTAAAACGCCAATATAACCTTGCTACGGCATCTTGGGCTAACAGAGAAAGTGCCCAATACTGGAATCAAGATGGTTTTTTAAGAGTGTTGAATACTCAGCAAGATGCTTGGTTTTACGGCTTCAAACAAAGTGAACAGCCTTTTTCAATTAGCATCTTTCAAGAAAGTGACAACGACGTAAAAATGTTTGTAAACCACCAGCAAACTAATGGTGTAGGCCTTGCAGGCCTTGCAAAAAGCATTTCTGCAATGCAAGCTTTATTAAACAGGTTTAGAATTGAGCAATCAGGTTTTGTATTCATCGCCGACGATACAGGTTTAGTCAAACTCCATAGGGACGCAAATAAAGTTGCCAAAGCACAAATTGACTCACTATATGGACCAGGTATCGCAAGCCAGTTATTGCAAGAAAATGATTTTAATTTATTAGAAACCACCATTGATGATAAAGCCTATTTCCTTGCCGCAAGTCCGATTAAAGGCACACATTTATATGTTGTAGCGCAAGTTGCTAAGGATGAAGTCTTTTCAGGGATAAGTGATTTACAATGGCAGATAATTAGCTTTGCTGTTTTAATTGGATTAATTGCATCCGCAGTAAGTTTTCTACTTGCACGTTCATTGTCATCTCCCCTATCAAAAATGGCTGAATTATTCACTCGTTTAGGTTCTGGCGATGCTAATTTAGCCTACCGCTTACCTGAGTCTGCTCAACCTGAGCTAGCTAAATTAAGCAACGGCTTTAACTTATTCCTGACAAAAATTGAAACAGCGATTGCAAAAGTTGCCAGTGAAAGCCATGAAATACGCCAAAGCTCTCAACATGTATTTGATCAAGCACAGCGTAACTCACAAGCTATTGATAGTCAGAAAGAACAGACTATTACTGTCGCTGCGGCTATTAATCAAATGGGCGCTACAGTTCAAGAAATCGCAAGCAGTGCTGCAACGGCTGCAAAGCTAACACAAGATAGTAAGGCAAATACCGACAAGAGCCATCAACAAGTGAGCCTCAGCCAGGAAGCTATCTCGGCTTTAGCTGGAGATATTGATCATATAACCACCCAAGTTGAGCAGCTTTCACAAAAGACAGCGGCTATTGCGACTATTGTTGATTCTATTCGAGGGATTTCAGAACAAACCAACTTACTTGCTTTAAATGCTGCAATTGAGTCTGCCCGTGCAGGCGAGCATGGTCGAGGGTTCGCAGTCGTTGCGGATGAAGTGAGAGCGCTAGCAAGCCGCACATCACAATCAACAACTGAAATTCAAACGATGATTGAAGAATTAACGAGTACCTCATCATTAGTTGTTACTAATATCACACAATCAAAAAATAAGGCTCAAGAGAGTGTACTAGCCATGCAAAACTCTGTTCAATTATTAAGTGCAATTACCAATACGGCAAACGAAATAAATGACATGGCAACGCTTATTGCAACAGCAACTGAAGAACAAAGTACGGTTGTTACTGACGTTGGACGTACAATTGAATCAATTAGCGAGATAAGCGATAAAGCATTGCAAGAGCAAATGAGTACTGAGCAGGCAATTAGTGATCTAGCCAGCAGTGCTCAAGCCTTGGATAAGTTAGTAGCTACCTTTGAAAAGCATTAACCCTTATCGCTAAATTATGACTTATGCGCTTTTAGTTCTAATAGACTCTGAATTAACAGCGCTTCTTAACTTTCAACTTGTTCAGATCTACCCCGATCAAAATATAGACTATAATTAATATGTAAATTGATTAGTTGGGGCAGTCAAATGACAACATCAAACGCAAACACATGTTTAGCCATCGTTTTATTTCTAATTTTATTAAGCGGTTGTAACGCCACATCCAATAACACACAACTCTCTGCTCCCCCCAATTTTGCTTTAATGTCTAGTTTTAAAACCTTACCCGTCGAGACCCCCTCTGAAATATTTGTATTAAGTGAAGATATAAAGCAGCAGTTAGACAGTGCGTTTCCACCTACAAAACGAAACTTGCAGTCTACCCGAAAGCTACTTAGGTTTTTACTTGAAAATGGCGATGAATCATTATCTTATCAATCAGGCGCTACACTGGTTGCTAGCCAAGCCTATCGAGATCTAAATGCCAACTGCCTTTCATTATCTATATTGGCATACAGCATGGCTGAGCATTTAGGAATGGCCACTCAGTTTCAACAAGTACATATTCCAGAATACTGGGCACTAAATAAAGGGTATAACCTTTTAACAAGCCATATAAACTTGCGTATATCTCAGCCTTTAAATAAAGGCAGTAATATAAAACATGTTTACAATAGCTTAGACTCTGTCGTTATAGATTTTGACCCCAACTCTCGAGGCGAAAAGTTTCAAACAAGTAATATTTCAAAAGCCCGGATTACAGCCATGTTTTATAACAATAAAGGTGTAATTGCTATGCTGAATAAGCAATACGATCTTGCTTACAGCTATTTTGGTGCTGCAACTAAAACTGATAACGACTATTCTAGTGCATGGGGTAATTTAGCTGTGTTATTTAGGATCACTAATCAATTTAAAGACGCTGAGCTCGCCTATAATTATGCTTTAGAGGCCGACAAAAATAACCATACAGCTCTTGGAAACTTGGCTTTGCTTTATAAGCTAACAGATCGTGATGAACAAGCGAGTGAAATATTGGACTCACTAGATAGAAAGCGTCAAAGCAACCCTTATTATCATGTTTCTTTAGGCAACACAGCCTACAAAGATGGCGCTTATCGCGATGCAATTAAGCATTATCATAAAGCTAAAAAACTCAATAAAAAACTCCATGATAGCTACTTTGGTTTAGCAAAAACCTACTACCAATTAGGTGATTTTAAGCATGCTTATAAACAACTTCGCTTAGCAAATAAATATGCAGATTTTAAACACGATAAAGAACGATATCAGTCCAAGTTAGCAGTATTAAGAAATATGACGGCCAAAGTTAGTGATTAAAAAAGCATTACTTTTACTCTATACGGTATGCTATTGCACACCAGCATATACACAAGTAACACAACAACAGTTGTTTGATGATTTATTGCACCTAAGCTCTGAGACCTTTAATGGAAGAAAAACAAATTCCCAGGGCGCGCTTAAGGCAGCACAATATATAAATAAACGTTTTCATTCACTTGGCTATCAGAGCCAGTTACACCCCTTTGAGTACCGTAGTGGTTTTTTCTCAAGCTCTATGGGCAATAATGTTATTGCCAACTTGACGACATCTAATGCGCTCGCACCGCAACTGATCATAACCGCACATTACGATCATTTAGGTAGCAAAGGTGGAAAGTATTTTCCTGGTGCAAACGATAATGCAACGGGTGTTAGTGCACTACTTTATCTTGCACAGCAACTAAAAGTCCGTCCGCCTAATTTTAATGTTGCTTTTGTCGCAGTGGATGCAGAAGAAAATGGCTTACATGGGAGTCAGTTTTATGTCTCAACGCTTGACACCTCTATGCCATTATTAAATATTAACCTTGATATGTTGGGCGTCAAAAAGCGCCAGCCTACTTTATACGCTTTTACTTCCCGTCAGCAAAAGCAGGTAGTAAAAAACCTAACAAACTTAATAGCTACAAATAGTATCAATATAAAAGTGACAAGCTCCACATATCATATGAATCGGTTAATAAAAAATAATCGCATTGACTGGCGCAAAGCCAGTGATCATTATTCTTTTGCAAAAGCAGGTATAGGCTACATCTATTTTGGGATGGGGGATGACAAGCATCATCATCAATTATCTGATGACTTTGCAAGTATTGACCAAACAATGTACTTAGAAACAGTTCTCTATATCGAAAAGTTTATTCGCAAGTTAGACTTTGCTGACTTTTAAAGGCAGCTCCTGCGTCTTAATAAACGCTCGCTTTTGGGATTTTGTTAACTGTTTTACTCTGTACTCGAGCTTTGTTGCTTCACTTCGATTCCCAACCACAACCTGAAAAACTAGTGTTAAAGGCCCTTTCCCCTTCAAGTTTTTAGCCCCTTTACCAGCCTGATGCGTGGCAAAACGTTTAGCAACATCAGTTGAAATTCCTGTATACCAATGCCCCAGCCTGGTTTGAACTATATACAAAGACCAAATTGCTTCTGGCTCTTTGGATGTATTTTTATCTGAGGCTAAACTTTTATCGCTCTTTATGGTCAAATCATCACTCCAAACATCGATAGTGTAAATTAAGTGCCAAACAATTGTGCAAAAAGGTTTTACCTTAAGTGACTAATCGGTATCATGCAGTTTATAAAAAATAAGGATCCAAACAAACAATGCAGTCGTTAAAAACTTTTTCTCTTTGGTTTATAGTTGCAGTTACGCTTAGTAGTATTGCTGGATGTTCTAGCTGGGTTTACCGTATAAATATTCCACAAGGTAACTTTTTAGAACAATCAGATGTTGATAAATTACGTATTAATATGACACGAGAGCAGGTTCTTTATGTTTTGGGTAAACCCGTAGCAGAAGATGCATTCGATAAAAATACGTGGCACTATGTATATTCTTTCAACTTAGGTCGTAAAAACGAGCAACGTAAATCGCTTACTATTAACTTTGAGAATGAAAAACTGGTTTCATTAAGCGGTGATTACGAGCAGCCTGAAGAATTTAATACCCCACTTGAGCAGTAATCACAATTACTATACCCAAACCACCTCAAGGTGCGAGTTTCAGTTGGAATTAAAAGCGATTTAGGCTAGGCATTGATTGCAAATAATAGTGGTTCTATTGTTAAAATCAATAACGCAGTATAAATTGCTTTTAAACCAACCCATGGGGCGCTTCACATGCACTTACTCTCATCGTTGTTACTTATTAAAAGGGATATTGCCATTGTTGCAAAGTAACGCCTTGATATTAAGCCCCTGTAAAACGCTGAATTCTGCATCTTGAGATGGCTTGGGTATATTTCCATTTACGGCTTGTCGAGTGCTCGCCCACCAGTAACTTTATTCGCGCGGCCTTCTTCTTTTGCTTTTTCAGCTCGCTTACGCCTTGCATCCTTTGGATCTGCAATCAAGGGACGATAAATTTCTACTCTATCACCTTGCGCAAGCACTTGAGTTAATTTGCATGTTCGATTCCACACTCCCAAAGTTAAAGAAGTAGCATCTATTTCAGGACACTTTTGAAGTATACCTGATTTAATTACAGCTTCTTCTGCGCTCGTACCTTGTGGAACCTCTACAGTTAAAGAAGTTGCCGTTGTAGGCAATGCAAACACAACTTCAACACTAATCATAATCGCGGACCATATACATCTTTCGCTCTTTGAGTAAATGCGTTAACCATATTCTTTGCAACATCATTAAAAATTTTCCCAAAAGCCAGTTCAATAAGTTTACTCGCAAACTCAAACTCAAGGCGTAACTCTACCTTACAAGCACTTTCATCAAGTGTTCTAAAGTGCCATTGACCTTTTAACGCTTTAAAAGGACCATCCACCAAACGCAACATCACCGTATGCTCATCAACAAATGTATTCTCTGTTGTAAACCATTTTTTAATGCCTGCTTTAGAAATTTCTAAACTTGCCGTCATCGTATTTGATTGCTGAGTTATTATTTTTGCATCAGAACAATGCGGTAAGAATTTAGGGTATGCATCTACATCATTCACTAAATTAAACATCTCTTTACTGCTATACATAACTAGCGCACTTTTTTCTATTTGTGGCATACTCACTCCCAACTGTGTGGGCGAATTTTAGCAAGCTTTGCGTTTTTCCCCAAACATTACTGGCGCTTTATTTAAATCGACTTTTACATGTAAATTTAAAAAATCGATGTAAAAAGCAGAGCTTTACGTATAATATGGGCCACTATGGCTAAGAAAAAATCATCTAAATCGACAAACAATACCATCGCGTTAAATAAAAAAGCGCGCCATGAGTATTTTTTACACGACAAGTTTGAAGCAGGTATTGAACTACAAGGCTGGGAAGTTAAAAGTATCCGAGCAGGTAAAGTAAATATTTCTGAAACTTATATTCATCTTAAAAATGGCGAAGCTTTTTTGCTGGGCAGTCAAATACAGCCCCTTAACAGTGCTTCTACCCATGTTATTTGTGACCCTCTGCGTTATCGAAAACTGCTTTTGAGCAGGCGTGAGTTAGACCGTTTAGTAGGTGCAACCGAGCGCGATGGATATTCATTGATTGCCACAGCTATGTATTGGAAAAAATGCTGGGTAAAACTTGAATTTCAGTTAGGTAAAGGTAAAAAAATGCATGACAAACGCGAGGACGGCAAAAATAAAGACTGGTCCCGTGAAAAAGAACGGCTAATGAAGCACAAAGTCTAACCAATAAACGCCTAACTCTGTTAGGCGTTTTTATTTACTTATATCATTTTACCCATCAAGTAAAGTTCACATCGTATTAAACTTTAGTCTTATTTTATAACACCCTTGTTACATGATATTCCTATTACGGGCTCAAAGCCTAAAATATTTATTATGACAACAAGGACTTAAGGATGAAGCAATCACTTCCATTTACACCCTCAATTTTAGCAAGTATGACACTTGCAATCGCCGCAAGTGGCTATACAGCTAACACTTCAGCCGCTGAAGAAGTAAAAAAAGTAGAACGTATAGAAGTAACGGGTTCTCGAATAAAGCGCACCGACATTGAAGGCCCTTCCCCTGTGCAATCAATTAGTCGCGCTGATATAGATAATATGGGTTACGATAACCTGCAACAACTACTTGAAAGAATGCCTGTTGCAGGCAACGGCACCTTCTCAACCCGCGGGAACAATCAAGACTCTACTGCAAATGGCGCAGCAGCAGTTAGCCTAAGAGGATTGGGGGCGGATGCAACACTTGTTTTGATCAATGGTCGACGAGTCGCGATCAGTGCATTCGCTGAGAGTATTACAAACTCATTCGTTGATATAAATAGCATTCCTGTTTCTGCTATTGAACGAATCGACATATTAAAAGATGGCGCCTCTGCTATTTATGGCTCTGATGCAGTGGCAGGTGTTGTAAATGTTATTCTCAAAAAAGACATTGATGGCCTAGAAGTTAATTTAGGCTACGGTGGTACAGATGGCCCTAATTATGAAGAAACCTCTGCCAGCTTAGTGTGGGGTACCTCTAATGACAACAGTAGCGCCTCAGTCATTGTTGACTATTTTAAAAATACATCATTGTCATCAAATGAGATGGGCCGTTTAGGTACTGCAAATCAAAGTGCCTATGGCGGTCAAGATTTCCGCTCATCACGCGGGTTTCCAGGGTACTTTTATGTCGATGATGTAAAAACCATTGACCCCGACTGCCCTGCTGAAAATGCAACTTCAAGTGGCAGTTGCTTATTCGACTATGGTCCATTTGGTTACATCGCGCCTGCCTCTGAGCGTGTTGGTGCTATTTCACAATTTGAGTACAACTTTGACAGCGGCATTACCGCATTTATGGAAATGGCTGTTCAACATAATAGCTCAATTGCAGCTGGCGCCCCAACCCCCTTAGATGAAGATGCAGGGCTAACTGTTCCTGGTAGTCACCCTAACAATCCATTTGGACAAGATATTAAAATAGGACGTTACAGAACAGTAGATGCTGGACCTCGCCAATGGGATATTGAGTCTGATACTCTTCGCTTTGTAGCAGGTCTTAAAGGCGACATAAATGACTGGGGCTGGGAAGCTGCCGTACAAAAAGGTCGCAGTAAATCACTTCAAACAGGCAATCGTTCACAAGGTTGGGTGAGAACAGATTTCCTACAGCAAGAAATTGATGCTGGTAATTATAATCCATTTGGTGGCACCTATAATGACCCTGCTGTAGTTGATCGTATTACTACAAGCTTAGTCCGTCGTGGTGAGTCACACATGACCTCATTCGATGCAAATATTACCGGTGAAGCATTTGCATTTGGCGACAGCGTTGTAATGATGGCTGCTGGTATTGAATACCGAGAGGAGGATGTTAGCGATATTCCAGATGACCAATTTCAACGTGGTTTAATTTTTGGTACTGAATCGGTCTCAGCAGCGGCTGATCGTGAGCAATATGCAGCCTATGTTGAATTTTCTATCCCGCTTGCTGATAGCCTAGAGCTTCAACTTGCTGGTCGTTTTGATGATTACAGCGACTTTGGCACCACCACGAATCCTAAAGTGGCATTACGCTGGGCACCTACTGACGAAATCACAGTACGTGGTTCATGGGCACAAGGGTTTAGAGCTCCATCACTAGCCCAAATTGGCTTGGGACCATCAGAAGAAAGTCAGTTCTTTGTTGATTCGTACCGATGCGCGGACTCTGGAGAAGATTGTGGCGTACTGGATTATAATATTCAATTTGCTGGTAACCCTGATTTACAAGCTGAAGAGTCTGAGTCATGGAATGTCGGGTTTATTTGGGCACCGACAGCCGAAATTGGATTAAGTATTGATGTATGGAGCATAACGCAAGACAACAAAATTGATGAGCAAGCATTTGGTCCTATCTACGATGCCGAATGTGATAATCAAAACAGTTCTGTTTGTGTCCGCTTATCACCTCAAGCTGGACAACGACTAGGCGTTATTCAAAAGATCCACAGTACGTTTGAGAATGTATCATCACAAGAAGTATCTGGTATCGACTTCTCTGCAAACTATAACCACTCATTGGATGATTTAGGATTGCTTAAATTCAATTTAGAGTGGGCTTATCAAGATAAATTCGAAAAAGACGGTCGAGATTACACTGGCGAATACGGTTACCCGGAGCATCGTTGGATTTTCTCTACTAATTGGGAAATGGGTGAATTTAATACCAATGTAAACATCAGTTATGTTGGTGAGTTTGAGGATACGCCTGATATTGATTTTGATGGTACATTAGATTTTGATAGCAACACATCAAGAATGGTTGACTCTCAAGTCTTAGTCGATTTACAAACAGCTTATCGTATTACAGAATCAACAAAAGTCTCTATTGGTATCAATAATTTATTTGATGAAGAGCCTCCTTTTGCAATTGGTGATGGCGACAGTGATTTATATGGCTACGCATCTGGGGTTCATAACCCACGTGGACGTTATATTTACACTAAAGTGTCATTCGCTTTCTAACATTAACACAACAAAAAACCCGCTAGTAAGCGGGTTTTTTTAATTCTTATAACAAGGGCCTAAATTATAGGTCGCCTTCGTTTTCAGAAAGGAACTTTGCAACGCCTGCAGGGCTTGCATCCATCCCTTTTTTACCTTCAGTCCAACCAGCAGGGCATACTTCACCGTGCTCGCTGTGGAATGCTAATGCATCAACCATACGTAACATTTCATCGATGTTACGGCCAAGTGGTAAATCGTTAACTACTTGGTGACGTACGTTACCTTCTTCGTCGATTAAGAATGAACCACGAAATGCAACGCCAGCTTCTGGATGCTCAACGTCATATGCTTTACAGATTTCGTGCTTAACGTCTGCAACTAGTGCATATTTAACTTCACCGATACCGCCATCTGCAACAGCAGTTTTACGCCATGCGTTGTGCGAGAATTGTGAATCAATTGAAACACCAATTACTTCTACGCCACGCTTTTGGAACTCTTCATAACGCTTGTCAAAAGCAATTAGTTCAGAAGGACATACGAAAGTGAAATCTAGTGGGTAAAAGAAGATAACTGCTTTTTTACCTTTGATTGTTTCGTGAAGATTGTAGCTATCTACGATCTCGCCGTTACCTAGTACTGCTGCAGCGGTAAAGTCTGGTGCCTGGCGGCCTACTAATACACCCATTTTATTCTCCAAATATTTGAGTTTATTTCTAATTGCTTACGCAACGCTTGCTTTAATATGGGATCTAAAAAATAAATACCAAGGGCTAGCATGCATAATTGTCAAAATAGTTTAGAGATAATCAGTTTAAATAGATAATCGGATTTTTCGATTTATTCAATCGGATTTATAGAAGACAGTATTTATGTATTCATTGACATAAAAAAACCTGCAAAGCAGGTTTTTAATAAGTAGAAAATCTCTAATCCATTATATCTTCAGGCATATCGCCACGGATCTTTTGCCAAATTTCACCCGTTTGATGACCATATTTACGCATCATAAAGATAGCGCCATCATGCTCACCTTCTTGTGCTAACTTAGTAAGATCTTTATAGAATTGGCGAGCTAGTTGGCGGGTACCAGGATCTGAAAAATAATGACAGCCTATTTTAGAGTAAAAACCTCTAAACCCATTAAGAATAAGTACATATATGCGATTATTACCCGCAACAGCTAATTCGTGATGGACTTTATAATCGTAATCTGCAAACGCTTGTGCGCTGTCTTCAAGTTCATCGCTTTGTGAAAGAATCTCTATAACACGCTCTGGGGCTAACTTAATCGCAGCACGCGTATAAATTGCGCTAATATTGGTGCGCGCAGAAAGCAGTTGATCAGTAAGCTCTGGCATCTTGTCTTCATCAAGACGCGCGAGTGTTTCAAGAATATTTAAACCAGAGGTTTCCCAAAAATTATTTACACGAGTAGGTTTGCCGTGCTGTATTGTCAGCCAACCGTCACGGGCTAGACGTTGAAGAACTTCACGTAAGGTCGTGCGCGTTACACCGATTAATTCTGATAATTCGCGTTCAGCAGGAAGAATAGAACCAGGCGGAAAATCGCCATTCCAAATTGATTCAACAATGTACTCTTCTGCAAAGCCAGCTGGGCTTTTTGCTTTAAAAATTCTCATTCAATTCCCACTCGAGTTATCACATTACTTCACTTTCAAGATTAACTGACTGATTGTACCAGATGATTAAAAACTAACAAGCAAAGTAATTCCCCTGCGCTATTTTTTTAGATTTTGAATATAATAATGCTAAGAGGAATGTAGACTCAACGCCCCCTAATTGGGGAAAATAAAATAATAAACGGAGTTTATATGTTTAAACATACATCGATCGCACTTGCAATTTCCGCTAGTTTCCTAGTCACTGCCTGCCTTGAAGTAGAAGACAATAATGAACATTATGTTAGTTCTACATTTAATGAGCAAACAGGCACCTATTCAGTTGCGCGTGCGGTAGGCTTAAACAGACTACTTTAGTAGACTTAGATATTGATAACGATGCTATTGATGACTATGTACTGACTTGTCAGCCTAATCAAAATAATGCAATTTTTACCCTGAATTTAGATAATAAAAGCAGTGTTTAAATGTCTACAACCGCTCAGATGGAGACAGATTTATTATCCAGAGTTCTGGTTATTTAGCACATCCCTTTACCAAAATTCGGTTATTTAATTACTCCCTTCAGGTTTACACTTGCACCTTGATTGAATACTGGGTCATAATCTGAGACAAAGATTTAAATTGGAAACACGATGAATTGGTTAGCAAACTTAGCGCAAAAACGCACTCCTTGGGTTTTATTGGCATTAATAGCATTCACATTTGAAGTGACCGCTTTATTTTTTCAATATCAGATGGGCTTAGAGCCATGCATTATGTGTATATATCAACGAACAGCTATGCTCGGGTTATTAATCGCTGGGGTCATTGGGGCTATTAACCCTAATAATATGATTATACGTGTTACTGCTCTTTCAACTTGGGCTGTTGCAAGTATATGGGGATTTTTATTAGCCCGTGAACATATTGATATGCAAACAACCACTGACCCGTTTGCGTTTAGCTGTGAGTTTGAACCTAACTTCCCGCTTCCATTGCATGAGTGGATACCACACTTTTTTGCAGCAACTGGTGACTGTGGCAATATTGATTGGCAATTTTTAGGACTAAGTATGCCGGCATGGATGGAAGTGATCTTCGCTGCATTTACTGTGGTGTTTTTCGCTGTTATATTTAGCCGATTGTTGATCAAAAAGAGTTTATGATGATTGCATTTTTTTCTAGTCAAATTAAGCAGCTTAATCATCTTAAAGTACGTGAGCGGCAAGAGGTAATAGCAATCGCGTTATCAATGCTCTCACCGATACAAAAAATCAATTTACGCATTGTAAAACTGCTACTTTTAACACCTGTTTTTGCATCTCTTGTGTATATTGAAGGCTGGCTAATGCTCGTAGGATTACTTTTAGCAGGGCTTAGCTATCCCTTACTAACGACTCCTGTTGAGATTGCATTTGCAAAAACTTACTTATCTGAAGCTCTAAAACAACATAACAGTTTAAAAGGCGAGAATTAACTCGCCTTCAGCAAGAGTTTCATTCAAAGTGATTTATGAAACTCGTTGCTATAACACAATCTTTCCTTCTAATTTTGCCAATAATTTATTTCCAATCCCTTTAACCTGAGTCAATTCGGTTACTGATTTGAACGCTCCTTGATTCTCTCTATAATCAACTATTGCCTGCGCCTTAGATTTACCAATACCGGGTAAGGTAATCAATTGATCAATATTTGCTTTATTTATATTGATCATTGCAGCTTTGCTTAATTCACTTGCTGTTGCTGATTTAGTATCAACTGCGTAACTAGGGTTGGCTATCGCTAAGCCAAGTAAAATAACTATTAAACTTAAAAACTTCATGTTTATCCTCCATGCTGTCCATACTTGGACTAAATTAATAGTAAACAATATTGACCTCCCTTTTAACTAATCTCAGCTCTTTAAGTAAGATAAAGGTAGGACCTATTAAATAAAGTAAACTGTCATGAATTTGTCAAATGTACCGATAATAAAAAAATTAAAATGTTAACTTGCAAAAATGCACACAAACAATTACTGTACATAAAAACAGTAACCTAATTCAGTGTGTAATATTACACAAAAGTACGTTAGCAGGAGAGATCATGGCTGTTGTTGTTAAATATGTTGTAGAAAGAAGCGGAGTTGAGCGTATGACGTTTACTACTAAAAAAGAAGCTGATGCGTATGACAAAATGCTCGATATAGCAGAGTCATTAGAGGTTATGCTAGAAAAGGTAGACGTTCCTTTAAGCGAACAGCAAATTGAATCTCTTGCTTTAGAAATGGCTAAAAGCAAAGATGGCTTCATTAATGTGCTTAAAGGCGCAAAAGATGTAGTAAGTAAGCCTGCTCAAGCTAAAACAAAGAAAGACACTGATAAAGTTACTGACTTAAAGAGTCCATCTGAAAAAGCAGCCAGTTAAACCAAATATACAATAAAAAAGGAGCTTTTAAGCTCCTTTTTTATTGATTGAATTTCATCTCGTTACAATGACTTTTCAACCTCATCAAACAAATCAGTAATTTCATTGCTTGGTGCTGGTGTTGTTAAACTAACAGCAATAATGGCAATACTTGATAAGATAAAGCCCGGGATGATTTCGTAAACAATACTACTTAACTTTTCACCACCAACCGTGATTGGGGCATAAATCCAAATAAGCACTGTTACAGCACCAACAACCATACCCGCTAAAGCACCAGCAAAGTTCATTCGCTTCCAATAAAGGCTAAATAAAACCAAAGGACCAAAAGCTGCACCAAAACCAGCCCATGCGTTACTCACCAGATCTAAAATTGAGCTATCACGGTCATAGGCTAAGTATATAGCGCACATTGCAACTGCAGCAACGCTGATACGCCCAACGGTAACTAACTCAGTATCACTCGCTTCTTTTCTTAAAAATGTTTTGTAGAAGTCTTCTGTTAACGAACTGGAACTAACGAGCAGTTGCGACGAGATAGTACTCATTATGGCCGCCAAAATAGCTGCTAATAAAAAGCCTGCAATTAATGGGTGAAATAAAAGCTCTGAGAGTATTAAGAATATAGTTTCAGGGTCTTCAACAACAATGTTATTTTCATAGGTATAAGCAGCCCCGAATAAACCAGTACCTACCGCACCAATTGCTGCTGTAATCATCCAAGTCATGCCTATGCGACGTGCAGTGGGCATATCTTTAACACTGCGAACAGACATAAAGCGAACAATAATATGTGGTTGACCAAAATAACCTAAACCCCAAGCCATAGCAGATATAATGCCCAGCGCCGAACCTGCACCAATCCAGTTAAGCATCTGTGGGTTTACACTATTAAGCGTTGACTCTAGCGGCTGTTCTAGCAAAGAATATGCAACTGTTGGTACGAGTATTAACGCAACAAACATAATACAACCTTGCACGAAATCAGTAAGACTCACCGCTAAGAAACCGCCAAACAAAGTATAAAGTACTACTACACCTGTGGTGATATATAAACCCATTTCATAGGATAGGCCAAACGAGCTTTCAAATAACTTGCCACCTGCAACAACACCTGACGATGTATAAAGTGTAAAAAACACAATAATTACCACAGCGGACACGACGCGTAATAAGTTAGATTTATCAGTAAAGCGGTTAGAAAAGTAATCAGGAATAGTAATAGAGTCGTTTGCTTTTTCTGTATAGACTCGTAACCGTGGAGCAACTAATAAATAGTTTAACCATGCCCCTAACACCAAACCAATTGCAATCCAGGTGCTGCTAAAGCCAGTTACAAACATAGCACCAGGCAGTCCCATTAAAATCCAGCCACTCATATCGGATGCACCCGCTGATAATGCAGCTACAGAAGGTGACAAACTGCGCCCTCCTAGCATATACCCCGAAACATCACTAGTAGAGTGTTTATATGCATATAGGCCAATCCCGAGCATAACAATAAAGTATGCAGCTAAAGAAATAATCATTCCTGTTTCCAAATTTGCCTCCATTTGTGAAGTTTTTATCTGGCTTTTAATCCTAATAATGACTCTAGCTTAGATGTATAGAAAAGACATTATTGGTCTAAAAGCCAATTTAGATGATGACTATACCATGGCTAGGGTAAATAACTCTACCTCCAGCTTTTGTCGAATAAGTGACTGAGGTAAAACCTATTTTCATACTCCAAACAGTTTTTGTTCAGATAGATGGCAATAAACTATTATATGCCTTAGGATTAAATAAATATATTTTCAAAAATTCAATGCTTTAGTACTATCATTTAAAATATTGTTAATGCTATTTTTCATTATTTATCTTATATTGCCAATGCTATTGTTTAACTTAATCGGATTTGTTGTTTATGTACTTTTACGCTGCGCGCCAACCAATTTTAGATCGCGATAAAGAACTCATAGGTTATGAGCTGCTTTTCCGTGATGGCGTTGATAATGTTTTTCCAAACATCGATGGTGATGAAGCCACCTCAAGACTCATTGAGGGCAGTCAATTTAACTTTGGTTTAGAAGATTTAACAGACGACAAACCTGCTTACATTAACTTCACACTAGATACCTTACAAAAAGGATACCCAACATTACTAGCTAAAGATCAAATAGTTGTAGAAATACTGGAAACTATACAACCTGGTAAACGCTTGCTAGCAATAGTTAAAGATTTAAAAGAGAAAGGCTACACACTGGCTTTAGATGACTATATTCACCAGCCAGTATGGCGCCACTTTTACCCATACATTGATATTATTAAAATTGACTTTTTAAGCTGCGAACTTGATCAAATAAAGCAAATAATAGAAGAAATTAAACCTTTCCCACAAATTAAACTGCTTGCAGAAAAAGTAGAGACTCATGAAAAATATCAACTCGCTTTAGACCTTGGATTTAGCTATTTTCAAGGCTTCTTTTTTTCAAAGCCAGAAATGGTACAAAGCAAATCACTCCCGCCTTCACAAATCGCGCTAGCTGAACTGCTTTATGAAACGTCGTCAATAGACATAAACCTAAAGAAAATAACTGATGTATTTGAGCGGGATGTCACACTTTCTTACAAGCTATTACGTTACAGTAATTCTGCAGCATTTAAGCGACGCGCTGAAATAAGCACTATTAAGCAAGCGCTTATTGTGCTTGGTGTGCAGGAAATTAAAAAGTTTCTGTCGTTATTATTTGCAGCTCAAGTAGCCGCAAATAAGCCTGCCGAACTCATTCGATTATCACTCACTCGCGCTCGCTTCACTGAGTTATTGGCAATTGAGCACAATAAAGTTAAAGATACTGGCATGGCTTTTCTAACGGGGATGATGTCACTTATGGATGCTATTTTAGACGAAAGTATGCAAAGCGTTATGAAAAAGCTCCCCTTGTCGAATGATATCAAAGACGCACTTGTTGAAAATAAAGGTTTGCTTGCACAATATTTGGAGTTGGTAAAGTTATACGAACAAGCCGATTGGCAAAGCGCAAATACTATTATAGATGAATTGGCTTTAGCAGCTGATAAGGTACCTGATTTTTATCATGAGGCACTTTCATGGGCAAACACGCAAATGAAAGTATTGGGTGATGAATAAAACCTAGCTTTAAAAGTAATAAAAGTGCTGGTTTGAACCAGCACTTTTATAATTAAAGGCTTTCTAAGAAATCCTCATCAAAGTCTTCTGGTTCTTTTTCAATTGGCGGATTACCGTCATGTAGTTCATACAATTGACGTTGAAAGTAAATATCTTTCATAAATATATAAGGGTCGAGTGACTCATTAAGTAGACTCTCTTGAGCAATAAGCGAAGCCCTTGCCTCAACCGCTTTAAGTGCAAAAACCAACACCGTTTGTGGCGTCGTTAAAGTGATCTCAGGTAGAACAAAATTATCAACAACATCACCAGCTAGGTTACGCGTTGTTGATGGCCCCATACCTGGCAACATTAAGTATGCACCATCACCTATCCCCCAAACACCGAGCGTCTGACCAAAATCTTCATCAATGATATTGAGCCCTAATGAACTCGCTACATCAAATAGGCCAAAGATACCCACGGTAGAATTAACTAAAAAGCGTGCAATACTGACCCCGGCATTACCCGGCTTTCCCTGTAGTGTCGCATTGATAACATCCGTTGGTGCAGTTATGTTGTCAGTAAAATTAACGACACTGCGCCTTACCGGAGTCGGTGTGATAGCGACATACCCAACGGCTGTTGGGCGCAAAATATAGGCATCTAACACATCCATGTTAAAATCATAAACAGGGCGGTTAAAAGATTGAAGTGGATCTCGTTCATCAACTTTTTCGTCAGGTACTTGCGCACATCCTGCAACAACTAGTAACCCAATCAATAGTAAACTCTGTCTTAACATCTTTTATCCTTTAAGGAATTAACTCATTTATTAGTAATGTATGTTGCGTTACCTTGGCTCGCTCTAATACGGGGGAACTTCCTTCAAGCTCACCACTTGAAGGCATCACTGAAGCATCTTTTGAGATACGCGCTGTGATAACAATTTCTTGAGAACTTGAAAGAGTCAAACCCTCTACCATCGAATTCAAATCACTAAGTTGCACTTTAAGTGGAAAACTATAGTCGGTGAGCTTAACTACAGCCAACGGCATCGGTGACCCCTTGGCCGCTTTAGCAAATACAAATAAAGTGCCGTTTTCAGGAAGATTATCAACTAATGCAGAATCTAAGTTTACATCAACCGTAATCCCTTCATCACTTGTGGTTGAATTAGTAATATTCTCTAAAGAAGTCGCTGGGTAAATTTGGTTATTTTGCTCAGCCATTTTTTGCTCTATATCACTAATGCGCTGAGCTATCATGGCATAACGGCTGTCTTGAGTATCCATTGTACTGAGGAGCACCTCAAACGCAGATTTAGCTTGTGCCCAATCTTGACGTTCGTACGCAATCAAGGCAAGCAGTGATATAGCATCTACATTAGTCGGTTCGTCTTTTAAAACACGTGATAGCATGCTTGCTGCACGAGTCATATTAGTGTCGCTACCTTGCATTAAAAGCAACTGGCTATAGCTGACCATCACACCTAAATTATCAGGATTAAGACGTAACACTTTATCAAACGACTGCTGTGCCATATCATATTCATTCAGTGACATTGCAACGCGTCCAAGTAGCATCCATGCAACTTGATCATCACCATTTTGAGCAAGCTTAGTTCGTAAACCCAATGCAAAAGCTTGGAGTTCATTTTGTGTCAACGGCTCGCCTTTTTGCATTACTGCGCGCTCACCATATTCAGGCAATTTATCCATCGCGGTATACCAGTCTTGTAACTGTTTTTGCGAGCCTGTTGCCGTATAAAAAATCACCGTCAGTACAATTAAAAATGCACTGCCTGTTAATGCCAATATCGCATTGTTCCCTCGGCTAAATAACGACTTCTCGGGAGAGATCTCATTAAGTAAGCGACGTTTCAACTCAACCACTGACTCATCATAGCCTTGCTGCTCAATACGTTGTTCTTTTAAATCAAGTGCTAACTCTTCTAAACGTTGGTGGTAAATGCCTATCAACTCAGAATTTGCATTATGAGTCACACTTTTTATACGTTCTTTTGTCAAAAAAGGCAAAGCTACAAATACAACAGCTACTAAAGTTAGTAGTACAAAAGAAGCCCACATTAAAATCATTTACTTTTGCTCCTGACGTTGGTTTTGCGCAATTAGTTTTGCCAATAGCTCTTCATCTTGATCGTTCCAGTTTTGTTTTATTGCTGCTTTGCGCTGTCGAATAACAATGAACCCAAATCCAATGATGACGATTAAAATGGGTAATACCCACAATATTAATGTCGCTGGAGTAACAGGTGGCTCGTAGTGAACAAAATAGCCATATCGATCAATCATGTACTCAATGACTTCATCTTTGCTCTTGCCTTCTTTTACCAACACAATGACCTTGTCACGTAAGTCTTTCGCAACCACAGCATCAGAGTCTGCTATGTTTTGGTTCTGGCACTTCGGACAACGTAACTCTTTAGTGAGTTCGCCAAACCGCTTGGCTTGTTCGTCATTTGCAAATACATACCTATCTTGCTCAGCTGTCACTGCAAAGCTAAAAAGTAATACTAAACCAATAAATAAATACTTCATGGCGTTAACTCCTGCATAATAGGTGCAAACTTCGCACGCCAAACTCGTGGATTAATATCGCCAGTATGGTGTAACAAGATTGTCCCACTACTATCGACTAAAAACGTTTCAGGTGCACCTGACACTCCTAAATCAAGTGCTAATGTTCTTTCTAAATCAAGTATATTAAACTGATAAGGGTCCCCTGCCCTGCTAAGCATCGTACTCACTTCATCACGCAATGAGTCCATGTCAAATGGACCATCAAAATCGGAATCGTAGCTTTGCACATAATAAAGACCAATGATCTTTACTCCTTGCTCACGTAGCTGAGTTAAATAGCCCAATTCAGCTAAACATGTTGGGCACCAGGTACCCCACACATTGAGTAGATAGACTTCACCTTCAAGATCTGTTTGCTGCCAACGCTTATCGTCTTGCATTAGATCAGGTAAGTTAAAGCTAGGCATTGCCTGACCAATTCGTCCTGTTTGTAATTCTCGAGGGTTTGCAAAGAGCCCTTGGTACAAAAAAACACAGATTAGTACAAACGCCAATAACGGTAACAATGCTAAAAATTTACGGTTCATAAGGCCTCCGGCTGGCTTTTTGAATCACGTTTTTTGCTGCTACGGTAGCGTTTGTCACCTAAAATCATAAAGCCTGCTAATGAAATAAGTATGCCACCTAGCCACATCCAGCGAACATAAGGCTTATGATAAATGCGTAACGACCAACCACCGTTACTTAGCTGCTCGCCTAAAGCAAGATATAAATCACGAGTAAAGCCAGCATCTATCGCCGCCTCTGTCATAAATTGCATACCAATGTCATATTGACGCTTTTCAGCATATAGCCTTGCCACTTTATCACCGTCTTTAAGTACAGTTACAACACCTGCATGGCCGCTGTAGTTTGGTCCGCGGATGTCTTTAACACCTTCAAATCGATAGTCATATTGATTAAGCGAAACAACCTCTAACGGCTTCATTGACACATCACGCTCTACCGAATACGCCGAGGTTAAAGTCACGCCAGCAATTACAAAAGCAATACCGATATGGCCTAGTACCATTGCCCAGTAACTTACACTTAAACGTTTTAAACCATTTTTTAGGCTGCCATGAACTCGCGTTTTATCAACAATATCAAGCACAGTTGTAAAAACAATCCACACAGCTAAGGTGGTTGCTAACAAGGTTAGGGGGGCTACAACATCGTACCCTAAAAACAGCCAAGTAGAAGTGACCGCGATACTTGCAAGCGCGCACAGTAAAAGTTTATTCTGTAAAAATGCCCATTTGTTTTGTTTCCAACGAAGTAAAGGCCCTATCCCCATTAAAATCGCAAACGGGACAAGTAAAATCGCAAACATTTTGTTAAAAAACGGTTCGCCAATTGAGATACTGCCTAACCCCATCTCTTTGTGAACCATAGGTAATAATGTACCCAGTAAAACAATGAGCGTTGCAACAACTAAGAATATATTGTTTAACCAAAGTGCGACTTCTCGAGAGACAAGTTTATAACGCCCTTCACTTTTCACTTCTGAGACTCGTAATGCATAAAGAGTCAGACCTCCGCCAACTACAATCGCTAAGAATGCAAGAATAAATAAACCACGATCAGGGTCTGTAGCAAATGCATGTACAGAAACAATAATGCCAGAACGTACAATAAAAGTGCCAAGCAAACTAAATGAGAAAGCAGCTATTGCCAATAATACGGTCCATGATTTAAATACACCGCGTTTTTCTGTCACTGACAATGAATGCAATAAGGCTGTCGCAACTAACCATGGCATAAGAGATGCGTTTTCAACTGGATCCCAAAACCACCATCCGCCCCAGCCGAGTTCAGCGTAAGCCCACCAACTACCAATAGTGATACCAAGGGTTAAAAACCCCCATGCAGTCATTGTCCACGGACGTGACCATTTGGCCCACGTGTTATCAAGTTTACCGGTAAGTAGAGCTGCAATAGCAAATGAAAAAGAAACAGATAAACCAACATACCCCATATACAGTAATGGTGGATGAATAATCATGCCAGGGTCTTGCAATAATGGGTTTAAATCTCGCCCTTCAACGGGGTAGTAAGGTAATAAGAGTTCAAACGGGCTCGACATCAACAGTGTGTAGAGCATAAAGCCAACACCTAAAAAACCGAGCACACCCAATACGCGAGCTCTTAATATCCAAGGTAAAGACTGCGAGCGCATTGCTACAACAGCAGTCCAACCTGCTTGCATAACAAGCCATAATAAAATAGCGCCTTCGTGCCCACCCCATGTTGAGGTAATTTTATAATACCAAGGTAACGTACTGCTTGAATGATAGGCCACGTACGCTACGGTAAAGTCATCTGTTAAACTGGCATAAATTAGTGCAGCAAACGAAATTAAAACAAAAGCAAATTGCCCAACGGCCAAAGAAGGTGCAGCGCGCATTAAACGCAAGTTACCTGTATGCGCGCCCCACAAAGGAAAAATACACAATAAAACACTTAGCACCATGGCCAGTGTTAATGAAAAATAACCAATCTCAGGAATCATATTAATTGCCACTATCTAAGTTATATTTAGGTTTTTCGTGCTTAATTCCTTTTACAGCCTCTGCAACTTCAGCTGGCATATACTCTTCATCATGCTTAGCTAAAACCTCAAACGCCTCAATTACATCAGGCTCTATCAGCACGCCTTGTGCAACAATCCCCTGCCCTTCACGAAATAAATCAGGCAAAATACCTTGGTAACGAATAGTCACAATAGGCCCTGTGTCTATTAGCTTAAAGCTTACTTCTAAACTGCTTTCGTCACGCACAACAGACCCAGGTACAACCATCCCACCAATACGCAGTTTCTGGCCGATGAAAGGCTTCTCAAGGTTTGGCCCTTTACCTTCAATAAGCTCGCTTGGCGTGTAGAATAAATTGATATTTTCTTGCAGAGCATACAAAACTAAGCCCACTACTGCACCTAGTCCAAATATGACGGAGGTAACAGCAAGCAGGCGTTTTTTACGTCTTGGGTTCATGATTTTTGCTCCTGTTTGGCTTGCTTAATTCGCTGTTCGCGGTCAGCTTGTTGCTTAACAGATGCCAAAATACGTTTGGTATCATTTAATGAACTCAATAAAATACCGAGTAGAATAAGTGCGCATGTTCCAAAAGATAACCAAACGTAAAAGCCATACCCACCCATGGCTATAAAATCAGAAAAAGAATCAAACTGCATAACTAACCCCTTTTAATCAACTGACGAACCCAAGGACGATGCTTTTCACGTTGTAAAATTTCATTTTTAAGGCGAATTAATGTCACTGTGCCAACAAATGCTGCGAAAGCAACGATATTGACCATTAATGGCCAAAACATACTTGGGTCAATCGCTTCGGTATTAAACTTTGTGATAGATGCGCCTTGATGCAAGGTGTTCCACCACTCAACAGAGAAATGAATGATTGGTAGATTAATCACTCCAACAATAGCAAGAATAGAGGCCGCTCGACCCGCGGCTTTCTTATCTTCAAAGGCATGATATAAAGACAACACACCTAGGTATAAAAATAGTAAAATCAATTCAGAAGTTAAACGAGCGTCCCATACCCACCAAGCACCCCACATAGGTTTACCCCATGCTGCACCTGTGATCAACGCAATTGCAGTGGCACATGCACCCACAGGTGCAATCGCAATAACAGCAAGTTCAGCATTTCTTAACTGCCAAACCAAAGCAACAATTGCCGCTATGGCCATTGATGAATAGGCGCCCATAGATAAAATAGCTGAGGGAACATGAATAAAAATAATGCGATAGCTGTCTTTTTGCTGGTAGTCTGCTGGCGCATATGCCAACCCCCAAACCCAACCAACAACCATGCACACAACCGTAATAACGGCAAAATAGGGCAGTAACGTATTGCATAATTGATATGCACGATCTGCTTTAGCGTAGGGATGTAACCACTTCCACATATTAACTTACACTCACTTTTAATGCTGACGATATGGCGATTGGTGCGCTCATAACAGCGACGACGAGCATCGCACCAAGGATGGCAAGCTGCCCGCTATAATCCAGTGACATTGAACTGGTATCTATAGCGGACGTTGCAAAAATTAAAACTGGGATATACAAAGGCAAAACAAGTAAGCTCATTAAGATGCCGCCTTTTTGTAAGCCCACAGTAAGACCGGCGCCAATAGCACCAATAAAACTTAATAAGGGCGTACCCAATAAAAGAGTAAATACGGTTGCAACCAATGATTGGCTGTCTAAATTTAACAACAACGCAAATAAAGGGGTCATTAATACTAAGGGTAAGCCAGTGATAACCCAGTGCGCGCATACCTTAGCCAAAACCGTTAAAGGCAAAGGATATGACGACGCTATTAACTGCTCTAAGCTGCCATCATGAAAGTCATCACGAAAAATTTTATCTAACCCAAGCATGGTTGATAATAATGCGGCAACCCAAATTATACCCGGCGCCATTCGAGCTAGTAGTCCTGGTTCTGGACCTATTGCTAATGGAAATAATGTGATCACAATTAAAAAGAATAATAACGGATTCACTATTTCTGCACGCTGACGGAATGCCAGTTGTAGATCTTTTTTACAAACAGCTGTAAATAATTGTAAGTAAGAATGTTTACGTAGCATCAGTGACGGTACTCCAAAGTAACCGTTTGTAAATCATTAAAGTGAGTAGTTAAATCTTGGTGGGTGGTTAATAAAATAGCCCCGCCATTTTCCAAATGACTGGTAAACCTATCTTGTAAGAACGCAACTCCAGATTTATCGAGCGCAGTAAAGGGTTCATCAAGAATCCACAATTTTGCATCGTTTAGCCAAAGTCTAAGCAGTGCTACACGACGCTGCTGGCCAGCAGACAATGTTCGCACAGGCACATCTTCTAGCCCCACTAAGCCAATATTTGCCAGTAACGGATACAAGTCTTGATCATTGTTATAGCCTTGTATCTGTAACCAAAAGCGTACATTTTCTAAAGCCGTGAGCTGAGCGTTTACACCTGTTTTGTGGCCTATAAATAATAACTCACGGGCAAACTCATCATAGCTTTTTGTTATAGAGTTTTCTCGCCAAAAAATATCACCTTCATCTGGGGAAGCAAAACCCGCAATAATGCGCAATAATGATGTTTTACCAGCCCCATTTGGGCCAGCTAGCTGCATAATTTGTCCCGATTTCAAACTGAAATTAAGATCCTCAAACAAGCAGCGGTCTTGTTTGATGCAAGTAACGGACTTAATGTGTAGCAAGATGACGATTCTCTATACCCAAAATTAGGCGTTAGTCTACCATAATGATAGGGTAATACGAATAACGCAATGAAACCGATTAGTGAAAAATTGATTTAAAATAATGAATGAACCAACGCAAATATCTTTAGCTAACTCATTGACTGTAAAACAGTCAACAACCGATGCTGCTCAGCAAAACATTGACTTAAATGGGCAAACATTAAACGCTAAAAACATCGTGTTCGCTAAAGGTTCGTTGCAAATGGATATAATGGTAAATGATCACTGGCAAACCTTGCGTTTAGTAACAACCCAATCGCCAGCAAATGCACAAAAAATTCCTTCTGCTGAGGTTCAATTAAGTGCTGATGGTAAGCAACTCACTATTTTACCAACACAAATATCCTTGGCGCTTAATCAAGTTAAGCAACTACAGAATTTACTGAATTTTATTAGTTCCGGCAGTCAATTAGTCAATAAACCATTAACCACTACCGTTGTTACACATCCAACTGCAAAATTACAGCTCCCACAATTAAACGCAAGTTTGCCAATAAATAAGGAAGTAGCAAGCGTTTTACAAGGTGAACAACCGATTCAAGCAATCATCAATAGCGACCATAAAGGTACTAAGCTCACAGTTTTAAATAGATTTGCTGACAACTTACATCAACAACCTATTAGCCAAAACAAATTAGCGACTTGGCTTGCAAAGTTAACGCCTAACGGACAAATAAAGGCCATTAATAATGCTGTGGAATTGATTATACCGCAGCAAAAAAGCGCATTTAACGTGCCCGTTAAAACTGAACAAATACAACAATTGAATTCAACTTTACAGGCTGTAAAAATAACAGCGGTAAATGATAAGCTGCAGCTAAAAACTAATAACCCACAGGTTATAGTAACGTTGAAAAACTCATTAACTAATACATTTAATAGCTTACTTAAGGCACAGTCGGCAAAACTAAGCGCGCAACCACACACATCCCAACAGCCAATTGTTAGTCCTCTACTTAATGCTAGTAGCCCAATAAAATCTTGGATCCAAAGCAGTTTTTCGGACTTTAAAACACGTATATATGATGCTGTACGTTATTTTGAACAAAAACCTTTTAGCAAATCAGACCCCCTTATAAATAGCGCAGTTCAAAACACAAAATCAATAAATAAAACGGTAAATACTGTTCAAGCTACGCAACCAATACAGAGTCTAATTCCACAATCACTTACGCGTATAAACTTAGCGGCACTTGCAAACTCACATCCTTCGCCCTTTAAAGCTGATATCAGTAGTGGTACTGCACTACCAAAGCATTTTCATACCTCGCCACCTTTAGTACAGTTTTTTCAACAAATAAAAGCAGGTTTAAGCGCGCTGACTACATTGCCATTGAACCGCCACGCAGCAGAGCATGGCCTTTTAGTCAATCAACAACAAAATCAAACGAATACACAGAATAAAACAACATCAACACAAGCCACTTCAGCGAAAATTGTTAAGCAGACTGAAATAACGGTAGATACTGGGTTAACAAAAGAAGCAAAAATAATAAGCAAAAATACCGACACAGTCGCTTCTTCCCAATCTTTTGTAAATAAAAGTCCCACTGTGAAAGTTGAAAAGAATAAAAATCTAACACCTCCTGTATTGCCAGCCAAAGCTAAAAACTTAGCATCTGATTTAAGTAAAAGTGCAAAAGAAATAAAACTTGATGTCATTCAACTGGCTACAAAAATGCAGCAACAATCTACCCCGAACACCGCTTCACCTAAAGCTGCGTCATTTACAGTGCCTGCAAACGTTGATACTGCCAAAGCGATATTAGAAGCTAGCCATAACAAAGCTCAACAGCTTAATAATACCAATCCACCAGGGTTAGATACTAAACCAATTAATTTTGCTAGTATAAAAGCCCCCTTGAGTGCACCGATTGTTAGCAGTCAAGTAAGCCAACCTATTGAGGCAAAACTACTTGCGCCCTTACTGAACATTCCAAAAGATGTTTACAAACCGGAAAATGCTTTAATAAATGAGAGTAAACTACCTTTAGACAGGACATCTTTAACCCAAAAAATAGAACAACTTGCACAATCTAAAATTTCTGAAAATGCAGACCTTAATCGGTTAGTTAATCAAGCTTTTAACCGAATGATTAGCAGTCAAACTATTCAACCTCAAACCGTTCAGCGTGAGGTATTAAGCATTATATCGCCTAACAGCCTTTCTGCGCCTGCATATCAAAATAGTTTCAGTCAAGCTGTTGAAAATTTGAGTGTTGCTATCTTGGCCGGCCCTATTCTTAACACATCAAGTATTGGCAATTTCAATGGCCAAACTTCACTTGATGCTCTTTTGCAAGTATTAGTACCTAGTTTTAAAGCCGTTAATAGTGAAAAGCTTCAGGAGCAACTGCTCCAAGCAAGCAGCCAAGCATTGGCCAGTGAATTGAGTCAAATAAAAACAACAGTGAGTCAAGTAACCAGCACGCCCGTTAATCAACAAACAGATAGTAATGCTTTTGTACAATTTTTCTTACCAATGAGGTTGCCACCTGAGGCTTCACAGACTGAAATATCACTCGGAAAATATAAAAAACCGAGCAATGAAAAGCCTGAAGGTAAAGATGTATGGTTTGTACGATTAAATTTTGATTATGCAGAGCTTGGTCAGTTGCAAATAACTGCCGAGTTAATGGATAAAGCACTGGATTGTAAATTGCTTGCATCCAGTCAAGAGGTAACAGCGATAGCGCACCCTCACCTTGAAAGCTTACGCCACAAACTATCTGCACATGGGTTACAGGTAGGAGAACTTAATTTAAGTCAGGGTGCTGCAAAACACCAAGCATTTTACCAATCTCATGCCATTATTAATATTAAGGTTTGAATATGAGTGATATCGAGCAAAAATCAGCAATTGGATTATTATATGAAGCCGGCAAAGCGCCGACCGTTAGTAGTAAAGGGTTTGGCGAACTAGCTGAAGAAATAATTGCCGCCGCTGAAAAAAAGGGAATTTTGATACATCAGGACAAATCGCTCGCTAAAACCCTTTCTCATTTAGAGCTGGGTGAGGAGATCCCGAAAGAGCTTTATTATGTTATTGCAGAACTGATTGCTTTTTCATACGTTCTAAGAGGCAAGTTTCCACCTGGCTGGCAAGATTTTCAAGGAAAGTTAGATATAAAAGCGTAAACTTATTAGACCTTTTCAATACAAAAGGCGCTAACTAGCGCCTTTTTGTTGATGCAGTGATATAAGTAACTCGGCTTCCGCACGCGGTAATTCACACTCACGGATGATCTCTTCTATATCAGCTCCAAGCTCTACCATTTTTACTGCTCGTGAGTAGATTTTAGCATCTGGGTCGTCATATTTTTGCGCATCTTGTTGCTGTGCTAGTTCTTGACTCTTTTGCTCGGCATCAACCAAACGCTTGCCAATACTAAGCATTCCAGCGCGCATTTCAGCGACTTCACTACGTAAAATACTATTTTGTTGTAATGCATTAGCCAATTGCTTCTGGTTTGCTTGCTCAGAAGCCATTAACCGTTTATTTAAAATATATAAGAATACAAAGCACACTAATATTAAAAAAAGTGCGCTACACACTAAAGAGAGTAACAGCATAGTTTATCCGTAAGCATTAGATATTGCTTAACTCATCCCACTCTTCATCATTTAGTAATTTATTCAAATCAACCAAAATTAATAACTCGCCATCGCGGTTACTGACACCTTGAATAAACTTAGCACTTTCTTCTGTGCCAATGTTTGGTGCACTGTCAATTTCAGAACTACGTAAATATACAACTTCAGCCACACTATCGGCTAAAATACCGATTACTTGCTCTTCTGCTTCAATTATAAGAACACGAGAATTATCAGTTGCTTCAGCAGACATTAAACCAAAACGTGCACGCGTATCGATAACTGTTACAACATTACCACGTAAGTTAATTATACCAAGTACATAACTAGGGGCACCTGGAACTGGGGCTATTTCGGTATAACGCAATATCTCTTGTACTTGCATCACGTTCACACCGTAGGTCTCTGATTCAAGTTTAAACGTTACCCATTGCAATACCTCGTCATTGCTATCGGCATTCTTACTACTTGACACTAATCTTTCTTCGCTCATGCTATTACTCCGATTATCGTTACTGCTCACGGCTATCTAAGCCATGCTCCAGCAATTGATTTAAATACTCTACATCAATTAGGGCACACATTTTTTCTTTAATCACGCCTGCTAACCATGGACGTTTACCGCTATTAGTCCGCCATTTTACGTCTTCAGAGCGCAGGGTAATATTATTTACTAATTTTTCAGCTAATAATCCCCATTGACTATCACCTAAGGTAATTAAGTATTGATAGTCTAGTTTCTCTTCAAGCTCTTGGGTATATTTTTCTGGCATTACCCATCGTGCTGTATCAACCACATTTAAGTTTTCATCACGATTAAGCATTACACCTTTAAACCACTTAGGTTTTCCAAAAAGCTGAGTAACCTCACCTAACTGATGAATACCACCAAGTGCTTTTAATGGCACCGCTAACGTAAGCCCTGCCACTTCAAAAAATAGTGCCTGAAACTCGCCATCAAAATAATCTTCTTGGCGTTGAACAGGCGTTTTTCCAACCGCTTCATTTATCGCTAGCTCTGTTTCAGCTATATCTTTGATATTAGCTTGAATTTGTGGTTTCTCAAGCTTTGATGTTTGCTCAGCCTGTAAAATAGGCTCTTCTAAAGCATCAGGCTGCATTATTGCTTGAGTAGTGGTTTTGGGTGTTAACTCTTTTTCAGTTGCTGATGGTTTAACTTGCTCAAGTAATTTTGCCACTGGCTCAAGTGCTGAAGAGTCTTCATCGCACAGTAAAGCGTCCAAATATTGGGTCATTACTTTTTCATTAGCAAACAACTGCTTACTCATCAATTAACCTTGTTCAATCAAATAATCTAATAACGCACGATAAGCAAAAACGCCCCGCGAACGAGGACAAAATTGAATAGGCACTTGTTGCGCAAGGCTAGCATCTCGAAACTTTGTATCGACGGGAATTACCCCCGGCCAAACTTTATCTTTGTATGTCTGTTGAAGGGTTTTATATGCCTCCAAAGATGCATTCGTGCGCTTATCATACATAGTAGGGATAATGGTATATTGATACTGCTTTGATTGCGAGCTTTGCATTAATTCCATCGTGCGCATCATTCGATCTAACCCCTTTAGAGCGAGAAACTCAGTTTGTACTGGCACTAATATCCGCTCACTGGCAGCCAGTGCATTAACCATTAGCACGCCTAACACAGGTGGACAATCTAAAATAGCGTAATCGTAATGATCGCTAATTTTAAGTAATGCTTTTTTTAGAATAAGCCCCATGCCCGTTTTATTACCCATGCTACGGTCGAGTGTTGCGATAGCCATAGTTGCAGGTAATATATCAAGGTTAGCGATATTTGAAGGACATAAAGCTTGTAAGATCTCTTCGCTTTGCATTGTATTACCACGCGCAAAGATATCATAAACGCTAACTTCTAGATCTTCAGAATCGATGCCAAAATAATAGGTCAAAGAAGCATGAGGGTCAGTATCAATCAGCAATACCCGCTTCCCTTGCAACGCCAAAATGCCTGCAAGGCTAACTGCTGTTGTTGTCTTGCCAACACCGCCCTTTTGATTTGCTACTGTCCAAACTTTCACATTACACCTTATTGTTCTTCATTTCGCGTTGTAATACGAATCCCACCATGGGGTAATTGGATTACTTTAATGGAATTATCATTTGAGGGCAGTTCAACCTCTTCTGGCATCGAAGCTTCAATTTCTTCTGATGCATCATCACTGTCAACAGCCTTTTGTTCAGGCAACCCGTATTTCGATAAAGCTACAACTACTTTACGGTTTTGTGCTCGCCCTTGTGCAGTCGTATTATCGGCAAAAGGAGAATACTCCCCATATCCCTCTATAGCCATTCTAGCAGGGTTTATGCCCATTCTTTCCAACTCTATCAAAATAGAAGTAGCTCGGGCGACTGATAACTCCCAATTCGAACGAAAAATTTCATTACGAATAGTTTCATTATCAGTATAACCGCGCACTCGAATGTAATTATCCACCGGTGAAATGATATCTTTAACCATACCAATAACAGACTTCGCTCTACTGTGCGCTACAGCACTGCCACTTGAAAATAACATTCCCGAACTTAACTCAATGATTAGCCAGTCCTGATGTAACTCTAAACTTGCTTCACCATCACGTATTTCATCAATTAAAGCAGATTGTAATTTTGTGAGTAAGCTATCAAGAGGTTTACCTAAGTGCTTTTGTTTTACATTGCTTGTATCACTTTGCCCATCAAGTAACTCCGGCCCTACTTCTTGTTTTTGAATACTTTCGCCAAATAAAAGCTCTTTCTCTGGACTAACTCTATCTGTGAGTAGACCCGTGCCAGTAACACCCGTCCCCTCTTGGCTGTGTTGACGAGCAGATTTAACAAAAACTTGCTCTAATGAGTCAGATAATACTTGGAACTTTTCTTCTTTATTAATGGCCATCGCGTACATCACAACAAAAAACGCAAACATAATCGTCATGTAATCAGCATAAGAGACTAACCATCTCTCAGTGTGCTGATTATTGGCATTATTATTACGTAATTTACGACGCATCATCAGAAGTTTTACTCAGGTAGTAAGGTTGGTCTTTCAATACGATATGCTTCTAGTCTTAGCTCTATATTGACTGGGCTATCACCTTGGCTAATTGCCATAATCCCCTCTGCTAATAACTCATGATAAAGCATTTTTTGTTCCACTTGTTGTTTTAACTTATTAGCCATTGGCAAAAACAACAAATTAGCTAAACCAACACCATAAATGGTTGCAATAAATGCCGTTGCGACACCCGCACCTAATTTCTCTGGCTCGGTAATAAACGACATTGCTTGAATCAATCCTAAAACAGCCCCTAAGATACCAATCGTAGGACTGTAACCTCCAAATGCTTCATACACTCGGCTTGCTTCAAGCAAACGTTCACGTTCAAGTAACAGGTCTATTTCTAGCGTGTCACGTAGCGCCTTATCACTGACTCCATCAACTAATAAACTAAGCCCTTTTGCAGCATAGGGATCTGGATGACTCAGTGCCGTCTCTTCAAGCGCAAGGTAGCCTTCTTGGCGAGCTTTTATTGACCACTGCTTTACTTGCTCAATTGCTCCGTCAATATCATGACGCGGCGGAAAAAACACCCAATAGCTTATTTTCAAAGCTTTTAAAAATGTACTCGAAGGAGACTGCAACATCACAGCCCCTATTGTTCCACCTAAAACAATAAGGAGTGCTGGTCCACTGAATAAGGCGGATACAATACCGCCTTCTAGAGAATACCCAAATGTAATCGCACCTAGTGCAACAATTACACCTAAAAATGAGAGTTTATCCACACCCAATCTCACGGATAATTCGGTTCGCAACATCCTCTAATGCGATGTCTGCACTGGCTAAGCCTGCATTTGCAACGGCTTGAGGCATACCATATACCACGCAACTTTTTTCATCTTGTGCCCAAATAGTTGCACCAACTTGTTTGAGCATTCGAGAACCATCACGACCATCAGCCCCCATACCAGTCAACACAACCGCTAATACATCACCTTGGTAGGCTTTTGCTGTACTGGCAAATGTTACATCAACACTGGGTTTATAAGTTATTCTCGCACTGTCGTCTTCGAATACGCGTAATGTCCTATTTCCACCACGCCCTTCTACAAGCATTTGTTGACCGCCAGGTGCTAAATAAGCTGTGCCTGGCATTAATTTATCGCCTTGCTGAGCCTCTTTTACTTTTATTTTACACAACCCATTTAACCTTGCTGCAAATGCAGGAGTAAATGCGGCTGGCATGTGCTGAATTAACAAAATAGGATGCGGAAAATTAGCGGGTAATTTTGTTAAAATAGTTTGTAGGGCAACAGGCCCTCCTGTAGATGTCCCTATTGCGACTATTTGATATTTTTTACCCGATGCACGCACGTCCGATTTTGGGCTAGGCGAAGGCGTTGCCCGGCTAAAAGAACGATCCGGCTGAATAACTGCACTGCGAGTAGACGACTCTTTGCTTGATACTGAACGTGAAGAAATAGAAGGAGTTGGGCGGTTAAATCTGGATATTCGTCTACGCCCAATTTCTTTAACTTTATTTTGTAATAGCTTTATCGCATCTTCGTTATTTCGTGCTATGTCTTCAAATTTCTTTGGTAAGAAATCCAACGCACCCGCATCCAGAGCATCTAAGGTTGCCGTTGCACCATCGCGCGTCAATGACGAAAACATTAAGATAGGTGTTGGATTAGCAGCCATTATTTCTTTTACAGCGCTAATTCCATCAAGAACGGGCATCTCTACGTCCATGGTAATAACATCTGGACGTAATTGACTGGTTTTATCAACGGCTTCACGGCCGTTAACAGCAAAACCAATTACTTCGATATCCTTATCTTGTTCAAGAATTTCACTGACTCTACGGCGAAAAAAGCTTGAATCATCAACAACTAATACTTTAACTGCCATTGGTACACTCTTGTTAAATTTTACCTATGAGAGCCAAAGGCTCTCATAAAAGGATAAGTATGGGCTAGCCAGCATAAAACTTTAATAGACTTGGCACATCTAATATCAATGCAATTCCACCATCAGAGGTGATTGTAGCCCCCGCCATACCTGGCGTGCCTTGTAATAGAGCATCTAATGGTTTTATTACTACTTCTTCTTGGCCGATTAATGAATCAACAACAAAACCCACTTTCTGAGTACCTATTTGAACAATAACAACATGCCCTTGCGCTTTTCGTTGTGATCTATCTGCACCTTTAATCAACCAGTGTTCCAAGTAAAACAATGGAATTGCCTTCTTACGGACTATGATTGTTAACTGCCCATCAACGACATTAGTTTGTGTTAAGTCTAAATGAAATATTTCGCTTACACCTGCAAGCGGTAGGGCAAATGTTTGCTCACCAACAACAACCATTAAGGTCGGTAAGATTGCTAATGTAAGCGGTACTTTTATCTCAAGTATGGTACCTACACCCAGTTCAGACTGAATACTTACAGAGCCATTAAGCTGATTAATTTTAGTCTTAACAACATCCATACCGACACCGCGGCCTGAAATATCAGAAATCTCTTCTTTAGTTGAGAACCCTGGTGCAAAAATTAAGTTATATGCTTCGGTATCTGACAAGCGACTTGCTTGCTCATGGTCAAGTACGCCTTTACTGATTGCTATTTTCTTCAGTTTTTCAGCATCCATACCTGCACCATCATCACGAATAGTAAGCAGTATATGATCACCTTCTTGAGATGCTGATAATGTCACGCTACCTGTTCTTGATTTACCTGCTGCTTCACGAACATCAGGCATTTCGATACCGTGGTCAACCGAGTTTCTCACCAAGTGAACTAAAGGATCAGCCAATGCTTCCACTAAATTTTTATCTAAATCTGTGTCTTCACCAACTAGCAATAGATTGATGTCTTTTTTCAAGCTTCTTGCTAAGTCACGAACAACTCGAGGAAACCGACCGAAAACCTTTTTGATTGGCTGCATACGGGTTTTCATTACCGCGCCTTGCAGGTCAGCTGTGACAACATCTAAATTGGAAATTGCCTTTCCCATCACTTCGTTATTAGTATTTGTTGCTAAGCTAACCAAGCGATTTCTGACCAATACAAGTTCACCAACCATATTCATGATTTCGTCTAGGCGTTTTGTATCCACCCTAACGGTTGTTTCAGCTTGAGGTGGTGGTGGCTTTTTAGCAGCACTAGCTGTCGAAGCTGCTGGTGCAGCTGGCTTTTCAGCAGCTTTCGGAGCGGCTGGTGTGGCCGGCTTACTAACTGGTGCAGGCTTTTGAACAGCTTCTTTAGGGGGTTCTGGTTTTTTTGCTACAGGCTGTTCAACTGCATTTGCATTCTCTGCAACTGCTTTAGGTGCTGAACCTTTACCATGAAGTTCATCAAGTAAAGCCTCAAATTCATCATCGCTTATGTCGTCACCAGATTCATCACTAACTGAACTTTTTGATTCAGCTGGTTTAACTTGTTGCCCAGTTGCCGGGGCATTATCTACAGCAACTTCACCAAAGCTCCCTACACCATGTAATTCATCTAATAAATTATCAAATTCGTCATCTGTTATGTCATTACCAGATGAGCTCGGTTGAGTTGGAGCACTTTCAGTAATTGGGCTTTGACCTTTACCATGCAATTCGTCGAGTAAGCTTTCGAATTCATCTTCGGTAATTTCATCAATGTTGTCTTCTGTTGAGCTATTATCTACTTCACCATTAAATAGCTCATCAAAAGCAAACGGATCTTCATCATTAACACTGGGTTCTTCCGTAGCAGGTTCTTCTGCTGGTGCGGCTGCAACTGTATCTGGCACTGAGACAGGGTCGTTCTCATCATCACTTGGGGGCTGACTTAATTTATGTAATACAGCTAACAGTTCAGGGTCTGCTGGTGCAGGCTGTTCACGATTTTGAATAGTCGCAAACATTTCATTAATAGTATCAAGCGCCTGAAGTATAACATCCATGAGCTCTGAGTTGACTGTCCGTACACCTTGGCGCAGCAAATCAAATACGTTTTCAGCACCATGGCAAGCATCAACAAGTTCGGTCATGCTTAAAAAACCAGCACCGCCTTTAACTGTGTGAAAGCCGCGGAATATCGCATTCAGTAAATCGGTATCATCCGGATTATTTTCAAGCTCTACTAGCTGTTCTGATAAAAGCTCAAGGATTTCTCCAGCCTCAACTAGAAAATCCTGTAAAATGTCTTCATCGACTTCAAAGCTCATGCAGTGCTCTCCTCTTAGAAGCCCAAACTTGACAATAAATCGTCAACATCATCTTGCCCATTGACTACATCATCTCGCGATTCTTTGTCAATAATTGGTCCTTCAGGACCGGCAAGTGTATCTTGTGCAGGCGGTGTTACGGCTTCGGCAGGTGTTTTTATTTTTTCACCACTAAGCTCGTGGCTACCAAAAGCGGTAAGTAAATGAATTAGGCTATCTTCAACTTCTCTAACTAATTCAATAACCCTTCGTATAACTTGACCTGTTAAATCTTGAAAATCTTGTGCCATTAACACGTTTGTCATCAAGCCCTGTAACTCATCTGTTTTTGTATGAGAATGGCTCATAAATTTATCTAAACTATGACAAAGTGTTTTAAACTCACCAAGCTCAATTTCACGACTCATTAGACGATCCCAAGTTGGCTTGATGTGAGCAATCTCATCTGCTAATTCTTGCGCTATTGGTAAACTTGCTTCAACCGCGTCCATCGTTTTGTTGGCAGCATTTTCAGTCATTTCCATGACATAGTTTAAACGCTGTTTTGCATCTGGAAGTGCATCTGTCGTCAAATCCGATAAGCGCGTATCAAGTTCAAAGTTTTTTAACGCATCATGCAGTTGACGCGTTAACTTACCCACTTCAGCAAACAACTCAGATTGCTCTTGAGAAGCCGCATCAATAATTAGCTGGTCAGCTTTTTCTTGTTCGCCATTTTCAAGGTAAACAACAAGCTGACGGGCTTGTTCTAAACTGATCTGAGGCGCAGCAAGTGCTGACATAAGCCTCTCCTATTTATTTAGCCTAGGCGCTCGAACACTTTTTCCAATTTGGTTTTCAGTGTTGCGGCAGTAAATGGTTTTACAATGTAGCCGTTAACGCCGGCTTGAGCAGCAGCAACAATTTGTTCTTTTTTAGCTTCTGCTGTCACCATTAACACAGGGATATGTTTAAGCGTTCCATCAGCTCTGATAGCACGTAATAAATCAATACCTTGCATACCCGGCATATTCCAATCGGTTACAACAAAATCAAATTCTTGATTTTGTAACATGGGTAAAGCTGTTGAACCATCGTCAGCTTCTTGTACATTTGTAAAGCCTAAATCTCTTAAAAGATTTTTGATGATACGTCTCATCGTCGAAAAATCATCAACAACAAGAATTTTCATGTTTTTATCCAAAACATCCTCCGGTGAGGTCTGAACCTATATTTACTTACTTCTAGTTTATCCAGTCATTGATTTTTGCTTTTAGCTTAATCATCGCCTGACCATGTATCTGGCTCACACGCGATTCACTAACATCGAGTATGTGCCCAATTTCTTTTAAATTCATTTCATCATTGTAGTATAGCGAGAGCACAAGCCCATCCCGCTCTGGCAAAGACTTTATTGCAGCTAACAAGGATTCATTAAAACGTTCATTCTTAACGTTATTAAAGGGCTTGTCCAGTGCAAAATCTTGACCAACAGGAGTTATAACATCTTCATCAACTCCTAAATCCTCAATGCCTAGTACTTTACTCGAATTTACATCACTAAGGATATGATGGTACTCATCAAGCGTAATATCAAGTTTTTCAGCAACTTCAAAGTCTTTAGGTTCACGGTTTAGCTCGCTTTCTAACCCTGAAATTGCTTCTGCCACCATTCGACTGTTCCGATGAACCGAGCGTGGAGCCCAGTCACCACGGCGCATTTCATCAAGCATCGCACCACGAATTCTTATGCCAGCAAAGGTTTCAAAGCTGGCACCTTTTGAGGTATCGAAATTTTTTGACGCTTCAATCAATCCAATCATACCCGCTTGTATTAAATCATCTAGTTGCACGCTTGGAGGTAAACGCGCAATGAGATGACATGCCACTTTCTTAACTAATGAAGCATGTTTCTCAATAATTGCATTTAAGTTTACTGTTGATTGATATCCCATCGCTTTATTCACCGATGCAGTCATAGTTAGCCGTTTACTAATTTTTCTATGAAGAACTCTAAATGGCCTGATGGTTGATTAGGTATAGGCCATTTTACTGCTTTTGTCGCTAATGTTTTAAATGCAACCGCTGCTGGGGAGTTAGGAAATAACTCTACAATGACCTTTTGTCGACGAGTAGATTTACGCATATTCTCATCATATGGCACGGTTGCAACCAGCTCCATTGAAACATCTAAAAAGCGATCTGTTACTTTGGAAAGTTTGGCAAATAGTTCATGGCCTTCGCGCATGCTGCGCACCATATTGGCAACTATTTTAAATTTGTACACACCATGCTCACGACTGAGCACTTTGATTAGTGCGTAAGCATCTGTTATTGAAGTCGGTTCATCGCAAACAACAACCATGACGTCTTGCGCTGCGCGAGAAAAGCTCAGCACCATGTCAGAAATACCTGCGGCAGTATCAACAATTAAAATATCAAACTCAGTGCTCAACTCACTAAATGCACGAATTAATCCAGCATGCTCTGAAGGTGACAACTCGACCATGCTTTGGGAACCAGAAGTCGCAGGGACTATTTTAATACCTGCTGGCCCTTCAACTAAAATTTCGTCAAGCTCACACTCTCCAGAGAGAACATGAGACAAGTTCCGCTCTACGCGTAAACCAAGCATCACATCGCAATTAGCTAAGCCTAAATCGGCATCCAGTACTAAAACCCTATTACCTAATTGGCCTAAAGCTATTGCAGTATTAAGTGATACATTAGTTTTACCTACACCACCCTTACCACCAGTAACAGCGATAACCTTTACACTGTTATTATTGTTTTGACTCATCTTTCGCAGGCCACTTGCTTGATCTAATACTGTGTTAATCATACATCCCTACTGTGCTTGACGCTACTGCTTGACGTCTTGAATGTTGTACTTTTGTTCTTTTTAAATATAACTGTTCTGCTTTTTTAACCAATTTTTCAGCATTTGCGACACGAATATCTTCAGGAACTCGCTGACCATTAGTAAGATACCCTATTGGGAGGCGATTTTGAATCGCTATGCTAATAATCTCGCCTAAACTAAGCGATTCATCCAACTTTGTGAAAATACAGCCACTTAGCTGAACTTTTTTAAAGTGCCTTACGGTTTCTTGCAGTACGTTAATTTGTGCTGTAGCGCTTAATACTAAATAACTACGAATATCAACGCGCTGATTACGCATTAGCGTGTTTAGTTGCTCAGTTAACCGTAAGTCTCGTTGGCTCATTCCTGCTGTGTCTATTAATACTAGTCGCTTATTTCGTAAATGGTATAAAACTTCTGCTAATTCATTAGCATCTTTTACTTGTTTTACGCCACAACCAATAATTCGGCCATAAGTTGCAAGTTGCTCATATGCACCAATACGGTATGTATCTGTAGTAATTAACGCTACTTTATCTGCGCCATACTTTTGCGCGCCCAATGCAGCCAATTTGGCTACTGTCGTAGTTTTACCCACACCTGTAGGCCCAACTAAAGCATAAACACCGCCTTGACGTAAAATTTCATTATTTGTTGTGTGCATTTGGTTTTCAACCATTTGCAATAACGCTTTCCATGCCTCTTGACGAGACACATCATCAGGAATAAAACACGCCATTTGCTCTGCAACATCATGCTCGATACCCATGCCTACCAAGCGGTCAATCATACAAGCTCGTGTAGGGTCACGACGCGCCATATCTTGTTGCATTAAACCTGAAACTTGGTGTTCAAGTAGTTGTCGGATTGCATTCATTTCATCACGCATGGAAGTCATTTCATCACTTTGCGGATTTGCTACGCTTTTATGCGATTGCATAGGAGCGCCTAAATCATCAAAGTCACTTTCTAACTCATCATCAAAACCTAAGCTATGAGCCTGAGTACGAACCTTAGGGGTTGGCTCTCTACGGGCAAAATCTGGATGAGCCTGTGGTTCATTAACAGATCTAGTTGGCTCAGAGTATCTAGTCTGCTGATGCGTTTCTTGAGATTGAAACTGCGTCGAGGTATCAATACCCGATTGATTGAACATCGACGCAAGCTCAGGAGAACGAGGGCGAGGTGATTGACGCTCAAGCAATGCTTGTAAACTGTCAGCAACCGCAGCCTGTGGTTCTTGTGGAGCACGTTTAGGCGCTGGCTTTATAAAATTATTAGGGTTGCTTTGCGCTTGAGCCGCTGGCTGAGGAGTTGGCTCTTGTGGTGCAGCTTTGTCGTAATCAACAGCAGCAACAATCTCAACGCCATTAGCCAGCTTTTTATTTGACATAATAACCGCATCAACACCTAGTTCATCTTTAACTTCTTTTAGTGCGGTACGCATATCTTTAGCAAAAAAACGTTTTATTTTCATGGTTCACAACCCTTCTAAATCAATTATTGGCCTACTGAGCTGACAATCTTGATCTGTCTTTCGTCTGGTACCTCTTGATAAGACATTACCCGTAAACCTGGGATGGTGTACTTAACAAATCGAGATAACACAGTGCGTAACATTCCTGACGTTAGCAATATCGAAGGTTCACCGGCCATTTCTTGATTCTGATGCGCTTCAGTCAATGACTGTTGAAGTCGCTCTGCAAGTCCTGGTTCGATACCGGCACCCTCGTCGCCTGCATTTTGAAGTGACTGATGCAACATCTGTTCCAACTCAGGCGCCAAAGTTATGACTGGGATTTCTGAAGACATACCAACCGCGTCTTGCACGATTAATCGACGCAATGAAATACGTACTGCAGCCGTTAGTACATCTGGGTCTTGGCTTCGCGGGCCATACTCAACAAGAGTCTGAACAATTGAACGCATATCACGTATTGCAACTCCTTCGTTAAGTAAGTTTTGTAATACTTTAACCACTGTAGTTAGTGGTAGCACGTCTGGCACAAGGCCTTCAACTAAACGCGGATGGCTTTTAGCAAGCATATCTAATAAATTTTGAACTTCTTCATGACCAAGTAAAAGCGCAGCGCTGTTAGTTAATAACTGACTAATATGTGTTGCAACAACAGTGGCTGCATCAACAACCGTGTAGCCTAATGACTGTGCTTCATCTTTTTGATTCGCTTTGATCCATACTGCATCCAAACCGAAAGCGGGATCTTTTGTTTCTATGCCCTTGATCGGACCAAATACTTGACCTGGGTTGATTGCAAGCTCATCACCATGCTTAAGTTCACCTTCTCCACTTGATACGCCCATCATTGTTATTCTGTATGCATTAGGGTCTAACTCAAGATTATCGCGAATATGCACCGGCGGTACTAAAAAGCCAAGTTCTTGTGAAAGCTTTTTACGAACGCCTTTAATGCGATTCAACAGTTCACCGCCTTGCGATTGATCGACTAGCGGAATAAGGCGATAGCCTACTTCTAAACCAATAACATCGACTTGTTGAACATCATCCCAACCAAGCTCTTTTTGTTCTTGTTTATTCGCAACACCTGTTCCAGCAGGGCCACCGTTTGCAGCTTCTTCCTCTTTCGCCGCCGCTTCTTTAAGCTTATTTTGCTGCGTGTAATAAGCAAGGTAGCCTAGTAGTGCACCTAAACTTAAAAAGGCAAAATGTGGCATGCCAGGTACTAAGCCCATTACGATTAAAATGCCAGATGCAATAAACAACGATTTCTCGTTGCCAAGCTGGCTTTTGAACTGATCGCCCATATTTAGCGATTCATTTTGACGCGTTACAACTATTGCGGTACCGATTGATAAAAGTAAGGAAGGTAACTGAGCAACTAAACCATCACCAATGGTTAATAATGTGTACACTTCCATTGCTCGACCAAATGAAAGGTCGTGTTGGATCATGCCAACAAATAAGCCACCAATAATATTAATAATTAAAATAACAATACCGGCTATCGCATCACCTTTCACGAATTTACTCGCACCATCCATTGAGCCGTAAAAATCCGCTTCTCGCGTTACTTCCTCACGGCGGTCTCGTGCTTGCTCTGCACTGATAAAACCAGCATTCAAGTCAGCATCAATAGCCATTTGTTTACCTGGCATCGCATCGAGGGTAAAACGTGCTGATACTTCTGAAATACGTCCAGCGCCTTTGGTGATTACAACAAAGTTTATAATGATAAGAATTAAGAATACAACGAGACCAACAGCATAGTTACCACCGATAACCACAGAGCCAAAGGCTTCTATTACCTTACCAGCAGCATCGCCGCCATTATGCCCCTCAAGTAATACCACTCGAGTACTGGCAACATTAAGCGCCAAACGCATAATTGTTGCGATAAGTAATACCGCAGGGAACATACCAAAGTCGACCGGCTTCATGGTGTAAACAGTAACCAATAAAACCACTAAAGCGAGGGCTATATTAAACGAAAAAAGTATATCAAGTAAGAACGGGGGCAGTGGTAAAATAACCATACCTAGCGCAGCGAGCACTAATAAAGGCGTACCAACACCTTTTGCATACTCTTTCTTATCTTTATTAAGTTGTTGTAATACAGCTTTAAATTCCATAACCCTACAATTTCAAAAAATTGACACTGTACGGATTTTGCAATAACTATTCCAAGTTACTGTCTTATAGAAATAAAGCATACTTAGTATTTATAAGCATCTGGGATAGGTAGTGTTTTATTAAGCTCTGTAGGTCGCTTCCCACGCCCTTTTCGAAAGCGTTTTAACTGAAATACGTAAGCTAATACTTGTGCGACAGCGGTGAATAATTGATCGGGGATTTGCTCGCCAACCTCAGCAGTATGATAAAGAGCGCGGGTTAGCATAGGCGACTCCACAACGGGTACTTCATTGCCTTTAGCAATTTTACGTATTTGCATCGCAAGCTCATCTACTCCCTTGGCAACGACGATAGGTGCCCCTGCACGCTCTGTATCGTATTTTAATGCAACAGAGTAATGAGTTGGGTTGGTTACTACAACATCGGCATCTGGCACGTCTTGCATCATCCTACGCTGTGACATTTGCCTTTGCGTTTGCCTTATACGAGCTTTGATTTGAGGATCACCCTCTGAATTTTTATACTCATCTTTCACTTCTTGAAGGGTCATTTTAAGCTGTTTATGGTGGGTGTGGCTTTGGTAGGGTGCATCAATTGCTGCGATAATAGTTAAAGTACACGTTAAACCCAAAAACATCCACGCCAAAATCTCAAGTGCATGGATAATGTTACCTGGTGCACTTTCGATACTTAAATGCAAAATCTCATCAAAAAAGGTGTTGATCAGAAATATTGCAAAACCAGCTACAACAGCAAACTTTAAAATTGATTTAACCAATTCAACACCCGCTTGAGGGCCGAACATCCGTTTGATCCCCTTAGCTGGTGACATTTTACTTGCCTTGGGTGCCGCTGCTTGCCAACTAAAATTAAAGCCGCCTAATAGAGTGTTTCCGATAATACCCGCAAGAACAATAATAAATACAAACATGGCCATAGGAAAAATAAGCGCATCAGCAACTGCTCCCCATACGGAGAACATTTTTGTTGTATCGTAGGTTTCATTGCGGTTTAAGCTGAGCATACGGCCCATAATATTATAAAGCCCCTTGCCAATTTCAGGGCCATACATCAATAAAGAAATTGCAGAAAAAATCAATACAAACATAGTCCCGAGCTCTTTCGAGCGCGCTATTTGGCCCTTTTTCTTGGACTCTGAAATTTTCTTACCTGTGGGTTCTTCTGTTTTTTCTTGACCTGAATCTTCAGCCATAATGCGCTCCTAGGGTGAACAACCAACTAAAGTACACATTAACTCAACCATTTTTAACCACTGGAATTCATATTGAGTAATAAAGTTTCCTAATGTTGCCCATATAATCACAAGACCAGCAACAAGGGTGAATGGAAAACCGATAGAAAAAATATTTAATTGAGGTGCAGCACGTGTCATTACGCCAAAAGACATGTTGATAACTAACATAGCGGTCAATGGTGCTAACGAAAGTACCAAAGCAGTCGTGAACATCCATCCACCCCATGTGACAATATCCCAATAATGGTCAACCGCCCACCAACTGCCATCAATCGGGAGAACATTAAAGCTATGAACGACCATTTGAATCATCATTAAATGACCGTTAAAGACAAAGAATAACAAAGTAGCTAGAATTAAATAGAATTGGCCGACTGCCGGTACACTCATACCGTTAGAAGGGTCAACAACAGAGGCGAAACCTAAACCAGTTTGCATTGCTAATATTTGACCTGCAAGCACAAAGGTATTTAACATCAATAATGAAGCAAACCCAATTGCGATACCGATTAACATTTGTTGGATAACAACAAGCAGCATTTGAAATGAAAACAAATCATTAAAACTAGCGGGAGGTAGAACAGGCACAACTAAAAAAGTAATAACAACAGCAAGCCCCATTTTTATACGGGTTGGTACATTTTTAGCGCCGATACCTGCCATTACCATAATCATCGAACTAATTCGCACCAATGGTAATAAGAAATCACTTAGCCACTGAATTATAACTGAAAATGGGAAATCCATATCAGCCTGCGATTTCTGGAATAATCATTATTAAACGGGTAAAAAAGTCCATGAGCTCTTGAGTTAACCAGTGACCACCTACAATGAGGGCACTTATGGTAATTAACAAGCGTGGTAAAAAGCTCAATGTTTGCTCATTGATTGATGTTGCCGCCTGGAATACCGCAACAACTAAACCCACTAACAACCCAGGTACAACGATGGCTGAAACCAGTTTAATAACTAAAAATAGTGCGTCACTGAGAATATCAACAAAAACTTCCGGTTCCATGGGTTACTCCTTGCGCTGTGTTATTGCAAATGTAAAAACCATCGTTAGACCCCAAGGCCAAAACTTTTTGCTAACGTCCCCATTACAAGGCTCCAGCCATCAACTAAAACAAACAGCATAATTTTAAAGGGTAGTGATACGATCATTGGTGAAAGCATCATCATACCCATGGCCATCAAAACTGATGCAACAACTAAATCTACAATTAAAAAAGGAATAAAAAACATAAAGCCAATAATAAAAGCAGTTTGCAACTCACTGGTCACAAAAGCAGGGATTAGCACAATCATTGGCGTTGCTTCTGGCGAGTCCAGTTTGTCATACCCCGCTATTTTAGCAAACGTTTCGATGTCCTTTATACGAACTTGCGATAGCATAAATGCCTTCATTGGCTCTTTAGCAAGCTCTAATGCTTGTATTGAGGTAACTTGCTCATTCATATAAGGCTCAATGGCTTGCTCATTCACCTTTTGGTATACAGGCGCCATTATGAATATACTTAAAAATAAAGACATACCAAGTAGGATTTGATTCGAAGGTGTTTGCTGTAAACCGATTGCTTGACGTAAAATTGCTAATACCACGATGATACGTGTAAATGACGTCATCATTATTACTGCTGCTGGGATAAAGCTCAGCGCAGTCATGATAGCAAGCACTTGCAGTGTCACAGAGTAGTCTTGCGAGCCGTCTGGGTTTGTGGTGATATTTAGGGCTTCAATACCCTCAGCGTTAACAGTTGGTATAAATACGAGACTAATGAGTATTAGCAGCCACTTCATCATATTATGCGTTCTTTTTATTCTGATTAGAGTTTAGTAAATTACCAAATCGTTTGACCAAAGCAGGTAATTCTTTTTCTGTTAAGGGTGTTTCCAGCTTCAGTAGATAATTAATACTGTGCGGTGTGACGCCTAATAAGTGCTGGGCGTTATCAATCTCAACCACCATCAAACGTTCTCGTGTACTGAGTGGCAAACTGCGAACAACTTTAAATTCATCGCTATTGGTTAAATTAGGGTTTACCTTTTTTACCATGATTGCGAGTACGATAATCAACACTAACACCGTAATCAGTGACATAGCCATTGATACAATGTCCCCCATCGGGGTTGCCGATGGAGTAACGGTACTAACTGTGGAAGAGAGTATAATCCAACCACTCATCGTAATTTTTTGATCCGTTCTACTTGGCTGATAACGTCAGTAAGGCGAATACCAAACTTGTCATTTACCACAACAACTTCACCGTGCGCTATTAATGTGCCATTTACCAACACATCAAGCGGTTCACCCGCAACCCGATCAAGCTCAACCACTGACCCCTGATTTAATTGTAATAAGTTACGGATATTAATTTTAGAACGACCCACTTCCATAGAAATAGTCACTGGAATATCTAAAATAGTATCAAGCTTACGTTTTTCTTCCGTACTCATTTCGTGTTTAGCGTCACTAAGCTCATCAAGCTCTGCAACTTGTGCATCCGCACCGTCATCAGTGCCTTCTGCTTCTGCTAGGGCTGCCGCCCATTCATCCATAGTATCTTGGTCATCACTCATACTTTTAAACCTTTTCTTTACCAGTCTAAATCCACACCTTCAGAAAGGTGTAAATCGTCTTCTAGTTCTGCTAACTCTGCATCTGAATCAAGTTTTTTACCACCTTTTGTAAAGACGTGTAATTCTGATTTAACTGACTCAGGTCGTTTAATCTTTTCACTAATTTGTAATGCCACATTGTCACGAGAGCGACCCATTTTCGCTCTAAATGTTGGTAAATCCTCAACAAACACAGTGATATGTTCTGGCATTTCTACAGGGATAATATCACCCGCTTTAAATTCCATTATTTGTTCTAAATTTAGATCCACTTCAAGCAGTTGCGTAGAAAGCTCAACTTCAACATCCATAATTTCATCACGTAATGCTTTACTCCAACGAAGATCAGTATCCTCAGTGTCAGACTGTACACCAGCGTCAAGTAATTCACGAATAGGTTCAAGCATTGAATATGGCAGTGCGATATGGAAATCCCCACCACCGCCATCGAGCTCTATGTGAAAAGAACTAATTACGACAACTTCCGTTGGACTAACAATGTTTGCCATTGCTGGGTTTACTTCAGAATCGAGGTATTCAAAGGAAACATCCATAACCGGTGCCCATGCTTCTTTATAATCTTCAAAAATTATTTTTAGTAGCATTTGCACAATACGACGTTCTGTAGGCGTAAATTCACGCCCTTCTATTTTGGCATGATAACGGCCATCGCCACCGAAAAAGTTGTCTACCAAGATAAATACTAACCGCGCTTCCATAGTTATTAAGCCCGTCCCTTTTAGAGGTCGAAAGCGAACCATATTAAGGCTAGTAGGTACAAATAAAGTGTGAATATATTCACCGAATTTTATCATTTGTACGCCGTTGATTGACACTTCAGCGGTGCGGCGCATCATATTGAATAAGCTTATTCGCATATGTCGGGCAAAACGCTCGTTAACGATTTCGAGCGTTGGCATACGTCCACGAACGATACGGTCTTGGGAAGAAAAGTCGTATTGCAGTGTGTTACCACCGCCCCCTTCTTCACCATCTTCTATATCTTCCTCTTCGACTTCATCAACGCCGTGTAATAGCGCATCAATTTCGTCTTGGGATAATAAATCGCTCACGCAGGCCCCTTATTGCATTACAAAGCCGGTAAATAAAACCCGCTCAATTACTTTACTGCCTTCAACATCATTTAATGCCGTTTGTACTTTTTCAAGTGCAGCAACTCGCAACGTCTCTTTACCTTCACTGGTGCCAAGCTCGTCAGCCGTTGTGGTAGAAAAAACACTTAACAATGTACCTTCAATTAATGGGATATGTCTTTTGGCTACTTCTTCATTCACATCACCACGAACTAAAAGTTGGACTTTAATTTGTACAACGCGGTCTCTACTTGCACCTGGCACATTAAAAACGAAAGGTCTGGGCATTGCCACATAAAGGGCGCTGCCAATTTTGGCGTTATTAGACGATTCAACTTCTTCTGTAGCAACTGTTTCATCAGCTAATGTTTCAGCAGGTTCATCTGAACCTGACATTAAGAAAAACCCAACACCACCTGCAATTAATAAAACAACAACGGCAATGATTATAATCAGCTTCTTCTTACTTTTACCGCCTTCTTCTATTTCTAAATTTGCTTCTTCAGCCATTATAATTCCTTACTGCCTTAAAAGTGGGTAATAAAACAACTGCGTTAACCCATCAAGCTTTCTCATCAGAGCTTAGAATAAAGAAGATATCTCAAGCAACTCTTTTTAAACATTTCGATATAAATAACATACATATCAAGTCCAATAAAAACCTCAACCTAAAGCAGTTTTGTTAATAAATCAGACTTTATTTTGTTACTCATATAGTTTAGTGCTTTAGAAACATCTTAAACTAAAAACTAATTAGTTATTTTTATAACTTTATAATAGCAGGTGTTAGGCATAGTAATCTATTGAAGATGAAGATTGTTGGCCTGAACTTTGCGCACTTGGTTCAGAATCCGCAGATCCATCATCACTTTGACCATTAGATGCAAGCTGCCCGCGTCCCTGTTGCTGCTCTTGTTCGTCAGCATTACCTTGGCTATCACCTTGTTGGATACTGCTCTCTCCAAGCTCAATACCCTGCTCCGCAAGCATTTCGCGTAATTTAGGCATCGACTGCTCTAGCGCTTCTTTGGCTTGTTGGTTTTGTACAACAAAGTTTATTTGTGCTTGCTCTGCATCGCTGCGAATACGAATTTGCATGCTGCCCATTTCTGGCGGATCTAATCGTATTTCAGCTTCTTTATTATTAATGCTAAGTAGCGCACTTACCCGTTCTTGCAATAATTTTGCAGCATCACTTTTAACAATGTTCAATGCTTGCATTAAAGTAGGGTCTACATTTACTTGTTTTGTTTGTGACGTCGCACTGGTTTGTTGCGCATTTAGCACCTGCATATTGCTAAGCTCTTCAGAGTAACGCTGATCAATCGCTTCATTTATAGATTGGGTCATTGAGGTGCTTGCTATATTGGTCACTTGTGTAAATAGTTGATTTACACGCACCGCATTACTCTCTTTAGATGCTATCTGCTCAATTTTTTCATCATCTGCTACCAATGCTTCTTTTGCTACGTCTTGTTGAATATCAGATTTAATAGCTTGCTCTTGCGCAGTCATCTTAACAAATATGGCTTGTCCCGATTGTGACTTCGCTGTTTCAACTTGATTAGTCGCTATAGGCTGTGCAACCTGTAATGGCTCTTTTGAGGTAGTTGTTGACTCTTTAGTCATGGTCATTTGATCTTCATCAAGCACAGCTAGTGCCGCTTTCACTTGATTTAATACCGCCCCCTGAGGTTTCTCAGTTGCGATAAACTGCTGAAGCTGTTCAGATAAAGCTTGCTTCTGCCCTGTTGTTAAATTAGCGATCTCGTCACTGAATTCTACCGCGTTAAAACTCGAAGTAGCATCGACATTTTGGGCTGAGTTAGCAGAGTTATTATTTGCAATAAATTGTGCAACAGTGTGTTTTAAATTCGCAAGGCCTTGTTTATCAACTCCTTGACTTAGCACTGCATTTACTTGCGTTTGCAATGTGGCACGTTGCTCTGTTGTCAAACGGGAAAGAACTTGATCACTTCCTGTTAAAACGTCTGTTTCTGCATTAAGGAGCTTCATAACTGTTTGATTTACTTCAGAGCTTTTCGCAATTTCCGAAGCAGACTGAGTGGTTTTAACAGCAGCTGACGTTGTAGGTGATTGAGCTGCAATAAATGCATCTTTTAATGCTTGAGCATCCTTAGGCAAGGTAGGCTCAGCACCTACTGTTTTTGCTATTTTAGCTGTGTCTTGCATTTGTGCTGTACCGGCTTCAACACTATTTTTTGCATCCCCCACCGGAGCTGAAACCACTGACTTAAAACCGGTTTTATCATTTCCAGCTGAGCTATTCACTAACGCCTCATCTATTACAGCTGCGCCTTGTTTAGTAGCAGTATTTGATGAAGGTGTCAGCACTTGCGAAGCTACTTCTCCCTTTTCACTCATTAGTTTTGTTGGCTCTTTTATTGCTGCACCTGAATTCGTTGAAACGGCCTTATTAGCTTCATCAACTTTACTCTTGTTCGTCTGGGTAGCTAATACCGCGGCTTCACCCTTTGAAGTGTCACCTACAGACTCTTGCGCCAAAAGTGAAGCAAGTGGCTGGGCATTTTTAGTGTTTTCTGTAGAGGCGTTAATACTAGGCATATCCACGCTACTTGCTGATTTGTTAGTCCCATTCTGTGTTTCAGGTGCTTTTATAGCTTTAACATCATCAACAATTGGAGTAACGGCATCTTCGGGAAACCCTGTTTGTTTAAGGTTTTTATCAATTGCTTCAGCAACGGCCGATTTATCGCTAGGTATGACTGAGTTGTTAGGTAAGCCTTCACTGCTATCATCTTCTAAAGGCTTTTTTATAATTGGAGTAACGTCGTCAATTGGACGCAGGGCTTTAGGTTTTATATCTTTTGGATCGAGGCTTTCTTGAGCATATTTATCAATTAACTCACTTACTGAAGTCAAAGATTTATTTGGCTCTGATGTGCTCACACGAGTATCAAGGTTGTTTGCGGCGTTAATTTGAGCGAGCATATCATCACCAGAAATAACCGCTGCGGACTCTTTTTTTTGCTTTGATTGCACGGCATCTTGTGTATCACTTTCACTCAACTGTGGTGAGGCAGAGCCTTTACTTTTTTTATTAGGCTCTTCAGTGGCGCTATTAGCGCTTTGTAACTGAGAGAAAAAGTCACTCTCTGAGCCTGACTTTTCATCAATAGCAGCTTGTTGTGATTGCTCTTTTTTAGCAAATTTAATATCTTGCTCTGTTGAAATGAGTGCTGATAGATCATTAATCGCCATAATTCACCTACATTAAAATGTGGCAATTTGCCGCCGCAGCTTGCCAAAATAAAGACGTCACATGTAACCAAGCAATATATATGCCTACTATTAATATTTAACAACTAAAGCGCATTGCGCCTTTGAAAGAATTGGTTCAATGAAAACTCATCAAGCATTCGTTGCTCATTTTTTAATTCAATCGCAGTTGCTTTTTGCTGTTGTTTTTCAATCAGTTTTTCAATCGCTTTCGCTTTTACCTGTTGCTTTAACCACAAACTTTGTCGCTGGCTAACAACCTGCCTCGCTGTATTCACCGTACTGGCTTGCTGGCGAATAGCTTCTTCAATCTTCGCAATAAAAGCATGATATTGACTAAACCCGGCACTGCTTAATCCGGATTGGCCTTTAATATGAAGCTGCTGGGTATACTCCATTCTAAAATTGTTGAGTCCTTGCAGCTTTTGTTGATTAGATTGAAAGTGCTGCTGTGCTTGTAGGTAATGCATGCGTAAAGATTCTTCTTTTTCTTTTTCCATCTTTAGCAGTAAGTTGAGTTTATTATTTGCCATTATGATTGCCCCAGTAACTGTGCAAGTCCTTGCAAGCCTTCATCATAACTGATCACGTCTTTCATCCCTTGCTGTAAGAATGCATTGACACGTGGCATCATATTAATTGCTTGATCAAGCATTTGATCAGTGCCTTTTTGGTAAGCGCCCAAAGTGATCATATCTTTGTTTTGCTGGTACATGGAATAAACTTGTTTTAGCACTCTTGCTTGTTGCATATGCGGCTCAGAAACAACTTGCGGCATAACACGAGAGATCGATTTTTCAATGTCTATTGCAGGATAATGCCCACTATCAGCTAAATCACGTGATAATACGATATGACCATCCAGGATTGCACGCGCTGCATCAGCAATAGGGTCTTGCATATCATCCCCTTCACTGAGCACTGTAAAAAATGCGGTAATTGAACCTTGCCCTTCGCCGCCATTACCAGCTCGTTCCACCAGCGCAGGAAGCTTAGCAAAAACTGAAGGTGGATAACCTTTCGTCGCTGGAGGCTCACCCACAGCCAAGGCTATTTCACGTTGCGCCATGGCGTATCGCGTTACCGAGTCTAGGAGCAATAAAACATTTAGGCCTTGATCGCGAAAATACTCAGCAATCGTCACCGCACTTTCACACCCTTTTAAACGCATCAGAGGTGATGCATCAGCGGGGGCTGCAACAACAACTGAGCGCTTACGTCCTTCAACGCCAAGAATTTCTTCAATAAACTCCTTTACTTCTCGCCCACGCTCCCCTACTAAACCGACCACAATAACATCGGCCTCGGAACCTCGTGTCATCATACCCAATAACACTGATTTACCCACACCGGAACCTGCAAACAACCCCATCCGTTGCCCTTGTCCAACTGTAATTACTGAATTAATGGCACGAACTCCCACATCCATTGGTTGACTAATGGGTCTGCGAGAAAGTGGATTGATGGTGTTTTGTGCGAATTTTAAATAGTGCTCTGCATTAATAGGCCCTAAGCCATCAAGCGGACGGCCTAGACCATCGACAACACGACCCAATAAGGACATACCAACAGGTAAACCCGTTTCATTGATTTGGGGTATCACTCGCGCACCAGGTAGCACGCCTGATATATGATCGTTAGGCATCAGATAAAGTGTTTGATCGTTAAAGCCAACTATTTCAGCGTCTACAAAACCACGCATGGTTTCAATTTTACATTGACTGCCAACAGGCGCACGAAGCCCTTTTGCTTCTAACGTTAAACCAACTACTCGGGTAAGAATACCGGCAACGGCTGGCGTTGGGCTATGAATATGCTTTTGATACCCCTGTAAGCGCTCGCTCAATGGGAGAGGTTGTGTGTTCATTACAAACCAATTATTAGCTTAGATACCACTACTATGCAAAAAGCTATCCAACGTTTCTTTGACACGGATTTTAAGCGTCATATCTACCGAGGATTGCGGTGTTTTGACTTGGCAGCCTCCGCGTTCAAGCGTTGGCTCAGGGATAAGCTGCCACTGACTCTCAACGATGGCTTGCTCACCATAACTATTTTTAACTAATTCAATATCATCTGGATTGAGGTGTATACGCACAGCTTGTTGCTGTTCACCTAGTGCATCAATGCAATGCTTTAAGCTATGTAATAATACTTCAGGTGACGTTTTTACTTCTTGATATATCAATGCTTCGGCTAGCATAACAGCAAGTTGTATTAATTGTTTTTCAGCCTCTTCGTCTACTTTATTAAGCGGTGCGGTTAAGCTATCAATAAGTGATTTTAACGCTGTTAATTGTTCTTCAATAAGGGGTTTTACTTCCTCTTGTCCCTGAGTTTTACCAAGTTCGACTCCTTCTTTGTAGCCTGCCTCTTTGCCTTCAGAAACCCCTTTTTCAAAACCATCAATATAACCTTGTTCATGACCTTGCTTTAAGCCTTCTTCGTAAGCATCTTGGCGAATACGCTCAAGCTCAGCCATTGTAAGGTTAGGCAATGCTTCTTCAGGTTCAGGCTCTTCAATTGGTTCTTTAACTTCTTTTTTGTACAACTCAGCCAATGGTGTGCCAAACGCTGTAGAGCGACCGTCGAATTTACGAGTGTCTTGCGTTACATCGGGGATAGGCCAGTTTTGTAATAACTCATCAGCTTCATTTTCAGTTAATGGCTGACCTTGAGAAGAGCGAGGCTTATTCATGGTTTACAAGAACTCCTCGCCACCACCACCACCGAGCATGATCTCGCCAGAATCAGCTAAGCGACGTGCCGTAGATAAAATTTCTTTTTGCGCAGCTTCAACTTCACTAATACGTACCGGTGCCATAGCTTCTAAATCATCTGCTAACATGTCGGCTGCACGTTTAGACATATTGCCAAGAATTTTATCCTTAAGGCCTTCATCAGTCCCTTTAATAGCTTTCATTAATACATCTTGTTGAACTTCGCGTAAAATGGCCTGGATGCCTCTGTCTTCTACATCCATCAAGTTTTCAAATACAAACATTAAATCTTGAATCTGTTGTGACATCTCTTCATCATGCTCACGAATTGAATCCATTAACTGTCCTTCAACATTCGTATCTAAATAATTCAATATGTCTGCAGCCGCTTTTAAGCCACCCATTTTGGCTGCTTGTGCTCCGGCTTGACCAGCAAACTGTTTCTCCATGATTTCATTCAACTCTTGTAATGCCGCAGGTTGAACTTCCTCAAGATTAGCTATACGCATGGTCAAATCTAGCCTAACTTTCTCTGGGAACTGGGCAAGTATTTCCGCTGATTGCTCAGGCTCTAAATAAGACAATACAATCGTTTGTATCTGAGGGTGCTCATTTCGAATAATGTTAGCAACCTGTTTGGAGTCCATCCATTTCAATGAATCTAGGCCTTTTGCACCTGACCCCATAACAATTTGGTCTATCAAACTAGCCGCTTTATCTTCACCAAGCGCAGCTGTTAGTGCTTTTTTAATAAAGTCTTCAGACTGGAAGCCTATCGTACTGAAGCTTTGAATTTGTTCGATAAATAGATTATGAACTGCACTTATCTTCGCTTGTGATAGATCATCAATGGCAGCCATAGCCATACCCACTTTTTGCACTTGCTTGGGTTCTAAGTGCTTAAGTATTTGAGCAGCATCCTCTTCTGATAAACTAAGTAGTAATATGGCGGCCTTATCTACTCCATCTAGTTTATCAACGTCAAAGGCTGCTGGTAATTGTTTTTGTTCTGGCTCTTGATCAGTCATCTTCTGTTAACCACGCTTTCACTACTTGTGATGATAATTCTGGTTCATTGGCAACTAAAGCTCGTACCGCTTTGAGTAAATCTTCATCGCCATGAAGGTCTGGTAACTGTAGTGTACCATCACTTGCAAAGCCAACCGAAGCAGAATCAAAGTCTTTATTTAGCATATCGAGTGTATTGTCGCCAATGTCTACGCCTGAACTTAACGCGTCATCATCATACTCTTCCAACGTATCATCTGGGTAAATAAGGCGTTTAAGCATAGGTTTAACAACCGCCATTATTAGTACAATAATAACCAATGCACCTAACGCTAGACGTACCACTTTCATAAACCAGCTTTGCTCCCAAAGTGGTATTTCTTCTGCAACAGCTAACTCTTCACGCACGAATGGCACGGTAACAACTTCAAGTGCATCACCTCGTTGCAAATCAAAACCCACACCACCTTGCAATAGGCGACGAATATTTGACAACGCTTCAACAGAACGTGGCACCATCGTTGTTTCGCCATTTTCACCTACTGTTGGTAAGTAATCGACTGCAACTGATACGCTAATTCTACGAATAACCCCAGTTTGCTGACGTTTATGAGAAATGGTGGTGTCTAACTCATAGTTACGAGTTGCTTCTTTATGGCTACTGCTTGGTGTAGTACCAGAGCCTGCACCGCCCTGCCCTGCAACTTCAGGGATGTTTGAATTAGTTGGCGGTTGATTTGTTAGCGCCCCTGGTATACCAACAGCTAGACCACCAATGTTGTTTTCTTCAAATGTGGTTTCGCTTCTAACAGCTGGTAAGTCTGGATTGAAACGTTTTTGCGTCTCCTCAACAGCACTAAAGTCCATGCTTAAATCTACTTGGGCAGTGTAATTACCCATACCAATCACAGGCATTAAAATACTGTCAATTTTTTGTAGGTATTCTTGTTCACGCTTACGTTCAATATCGTACTCTTTTCTTGAACGAGCAGCTAAAGAGCTTTGAGAGCCAGAATTCAACAAACGACCATTTTGATCAGTAACCGTAACACGAGATGGTGATAGCCCTTGAACAGCTGAAGCAATAATATCAACGATAGAATCAACTTCCTCACTATCAAGCATACGCCCACGTTTTAGGGTTAACACAACTGTTGCCGAAGGCTCTTTTTCACGACGAGCAAATACATTTTCTTTTGGAATGGCTAATAACACTTTAGCCCGAGTGACATTCTTTAACTCTTCAATAGTACGCGCTAATTGCTGCTCACGGCCATGCTTTAAACGTTCACGCTCTAAACGCTGGCTTACACCAAAACCCATATCTTGCATGATAATATCAGTACCTGATGCAGGTGCTTGGTCTAACCCTTCACGTGTCATGAGTAACTTTATATTTTGATACTCATCCTCTGCAACCGAAATTAGGTTGCCATCAAGTTCATATTCAATTTTTTGCGCGTCTAAAAAGTCAAGAGTTTGAATAAGCTCTTCAGTCGGCATTTTACCCAATGGGCGCATGTCAGGCTGACGCGCCCAGATAATGACAAAAATGGCGATGGCCAAGCAAATAGCTAATGCGATAATTAAGGTAACCTGGCGCAATACGTCAACACCATTTAATGCACTTAAATAGCCCGACTTTTGCTCTTGCTGATCGTCGTTATCAGTTTGGTTGATAGCACCACCGCCTGCTAATGCAAGGTCGGTTGATTGATTAGATTGCGCCACAATAATTCTCCACTACCCAGCTTAGACAGGCATGTTCATGATTTCTTTATAAGACTCAACAAGTTTATTACGAACTTGAACAGTAGCCTCAAACGCGACGGATGATTTTTGAGAAGCAATCATCACTTCAGCAAGCGATACACTTCTGTCGCCCATCTCTAAAGCTGTGACTTTTTCTTTCGCTTCTCGTTGATGATTGCTCACTGTGTCTAAGGCATTTGTTAACAAATCACCAAATTGTGCAGACGAAGTAGGTTGTGTTTGCGTTGGAATAGCATTATTTGAATTACTACGGCCAGCTTCAAGAGCCATAGACTGCATTTCTTGGAATAACGCACTATTTTGAATTTTCATAATTATCTCTGACGATGCACTTTACTAATAACTAGATAAAGCACAAACCATGCCAATAAAATAACAACTATATTTCAGTAAGTTAAGAGAGATTATTAAATGTCAGAGTTTTGACATGAAGACACTCAGCATGGCTGAGTGTCTTTTGAAATTGGTCAGAATAGACTTTTAAGCTGGTAGAGCAATACCTAAATCTCGCATTTGCGCCAACTTATAACGCAATGTTCTTGGGCTGATACCTAACGTTTCAGCCACATCTTTTCGCTTGCCTCGACACCGCGTTAACGTTTCTAAAATAATGCGATGCTCTTTATCCTTTAGTTCATCTTTGTAAGTACCTGAATCTAAACTAGGAAGCTCATCCATCATCTCATTATGCTGTACTTTAGCTGCAATTGTTGGGTTCGCTATATCATTAGGTGCTTGCGGTGCAACCGAGCTCGCACTTACACACGCACTAGGCGCTAAATTCTCGATGAATATAGCACTCTCATCAATAACGTCACCGTTTCTCAAGATTAATGCGCGTTGAATAACATTATCAAGCTCACGAACATTCCCTGGCCATTGATGCGACAGCAGCTTTTGCTGTGCGCTATCGCTAAGCTGAGCAATGGATTCTTTACTTTTCGCCAAATGGCGCTCAATTAAGTGCTTAGCTAATACCACTATATCACCCGGGCGTTCACACAACGGGCGCCACATCAGTGGAAACACATTGAGCCTGTAATATAAATCTTCTCTAAACTTATGCTCACTAACGGCATCTTTTAAGTCTCGGTTGCTGGTTGCCAGCACGCGAACGTTAAGCTTAATTGTTTTACGGCCACCTAATCGCTCTACTTCACGTTCTTGCAATACACGTAGTAATTTGGCTTGTAAACTTAAATCCATCTCGGTGATTTCATCGAGCAAGATTGTACCGCCCTGTGCTTGCTCGAACTTACCTGGGCACGCTTGAATCGCTCCCGTAAAGGCACCCTTTTCATAGCCAAAGAGAGTGGCTTCGAGCATGTTTTCAGGTATAGCAGCACAATTAATTGCAACAAATGGCTCGTTTGAACGTGCTGATTTATCATGAATAAATCGCGCAAGCACTTCTTTACCGGAACCACTTGGGCCCAACACCATTACGCTGGCATCAGATTTGGCGACCTTTGCCGCAAGCTCAAGCAATTGAATACTTGATGGATCAGCAACAATGGGACCATCTGTTTCTTTTTCGGGCTCTGGTAAGTAACGACTCACCATATTTAATAATACTTCTGGCGCAAATGGTTTCGCCATGTAGTCGATTGCCCCTAGGCGCATTGCCTCAACGGCATCATCAATAGTGGCGTATGCTGTCATCATCAGCACTGGTAAATCAGGGTGATTTAAATTAATGCTACGTAATAAATCAAGCCCACTCATCGCGCCCATTTGTACATCACTCACCACCAAAGAAAAGCTGTCTTTTTTTAACAGCAGCATGGCTTGCTCTGCACTATTGGCCGCAACACAGGCAATACCTGACATCTCTAAAGTATCGATTAATGCTTCACGAAGACCTGCGTCATCTTCAACAACTAAAATAGTGTTATTACTCATAATGCCTCCACCGCTTTAGATTCAGTACAAATAGGCAGTAATATGCTAAAACATGCCCCACCTTGTGTATTATTGGTAACCTCAACCCTGCCCTGATGAGCGCTAGCAACAGAGCTAACCACAGCCAAACCAAGGCCCGTGCCTTGACTTTTTGTGGTAAAAAATGGTTCAAACAGTTTCTCAGCCTGCGACATATCTATTCCAGGGCCGTTATCGCACACGCTAATACGCACAAGATCATCTGAATGAGCATCTCTTATCGCATTTACACGAACTAAAGCGCCAGAGCCAATAACTTGAATACTATTATGAATTAAGTTTTGTATCGCACTGGCTAACGCTGTTTTATTGCCCATAATAGCAATATCGGGCTCTGGTAAATTGACATCAAGCTCACTGCTATTAAGAGCAACCATTGCATCTGAGCCAGCTTTAACTTCGGTAAGTAATTGCTGCATAGAAACCTGCTCTACAACTTGCTGATCGCCACTTTTTGCAAACAGCAGCATGTCGTTCACTTGAGTTTCAAGATCTTTCAGACGCGACATTAATTTTGTGTGAAAATTACCACGCGAAGCCTCAGGTAAACGTTTTGAGCCTAAATTAGCTGCGTATAACATAGCAGCAGACAACGGAGTACGAACTTGATGAGCTAATGATGCCACCATTTTACCCAGCGCACTCAAGCGCTGCATGTGGGCCACACGCGTTTGTAAGCGACGCGTTTCGGTTAAATCTGTCATGAGAATTAACTGGCCTGGCTCTGGTGCTAATGCCGTAATATCTAACTTTATCAATCGACCATCTTTTAATGAAACTTCATGGCCATCGTCTTGTTGTGGACGAAAAGAACGTTGGATAATACTGAACCATTTCTCGCCTTCGAGTGGTTCACCTAGCATATCAATTGCAATTTGATTCGCCTTAGCAATCATGCCACGACCATCAAGCACAATAACGCCAGCTGGCATAGTATCAACCAAATGGCTCAACCAACTCGCTTGTTGACGAAGCTCACTAAGCTCCCCCACATACTCTTCTTGTTGAAGGCATGGGTTATATTGATTAGCTGTGATAAATTGTGGTTTCAACACGTTTGCAAGTGCCATGGTAAACTCTCATAAAGGTTCTCTACGGTGACAAATGCACAATTCGTACCAAAAATATATTAATTATAATTCATAAACTTAGAGTATATTTTACGTGACAATAAACTGACACAAGGAAAACACACAATGAATAAAAATGCTCAGTGTCGTTGCCCATGGCTTGATACTTCAAAGCAAGATTATGTTGCCTACCACGATGAAGAGTGGGGAGTGCCACTTTACGACGACCAAAAATTATTTGAGTTTATAACACTTGAATCAGCTCAAGCTGGACTAAGCTGGTATACCATATTAAAAAAACGAAGCGGCTACAGACATGCCTTTGAAAATTTTGACGTTAAAAAAGTAGCGTTATTTACCGACGACGATGTTGAGCGCTTAATGCTTTTTGATGGGATTGTGAGAAACCGCTTGAAGATTGCAGCAACAATCAACAACGCAAAACGCTTTATTGAAATACAGCAAGAATTTGGCAGCTTTAGTAATTATCAATGGCAATTTGTAGACAACAAACCACTAATTAGTAACTTAAATGAATTAAGCGATTACCCCGCCATCACTGAAATATCAACAGCTTTCGCTAAAGATTTAAAAAAGCGTGGCTTTAAGTTTTTAGGCCCAACGACTGTGTACGCACACATGCAAGCATGCGGTATGGTAAACGACCACAGTAATGAGTGTTTTAGAAAAACAGAGATTATAAAAGAGTATTTATAACGATATATTTGGTAAAGCTGGAATGGTTTAACCTAACGCGAGTTAGTCTCGCGAAAGGTTATATTTTTTCATTTTTTCAACAAGGGTTGTGCGTCTTACTCCTAGAATTTCAGCGGCCCGAGCAACGACATAATCGTAGCGTTCAAGCGCTTGAGTTATAAGGCTTATCTCAAGCTCTGCTAAATACTCTTTTAACTCAATGCCCTCATCGGGTAGTAACCCGGAATCAGACGAAGCCACTTCAACCTCAGGCTCATCATCGTAATCGCTAAACCCAGTACTGAAAATATCATTAAACGCATCGCGTTCCATTAGTTCCTCAGGATATTGAGGCTCATAGGCATCAACTTCAATATAACGATATTTTGCTGGCAAATCAGGAACATCTACGACCTTCTCAGGAAACATTATCACCATGCGCTCTACGAGGTTAGCTAGTTCACGGATATTACCAGGCCAAGCATGCTCTTTAAGGCTTTCAATAGCACGTTCTGTAAACTTAGCTGTCGTGCCGCTTTGCTCATTTACACGGCGCATTAACTCTTTTAGCAAAAGTGGTATGTCGTCAGCGCGCTGCGCTAAAGAAGGATTCTCGATCGGAAATACGTTTAAACGGTAATAAAGATCTTCACGAAAAGATCCTTGCTCTATCATATCTTCTAAATTTCGGTGCGTTGCAGCAATCACCCGCACATCGGCCTGAATAGCTTTTGTTCCACCGACTCGTTCATAGCTTCTTTCTTGCAACACGCGTAATAATTTAACTTGCATTTGCAGTGGCATATCGCCGATTTCATCAAGAAATAGCGTACCACCTTGAGCCAATTCAAAGCGCCCTTTTCGTGCAGAAATAGCGCCCGTAAATGCGCCTTTTTCGTGACCGAATAATTCACTTTCTAGCAGCTCGCCAGGAATCGCTCCACAGTTTACTGGTACAAATGGACCTGAATTGCGCTTAGACAATAAGTGAACATTTCGCGCAACGACTTCTTTACCTGTGCCCGACTCTCCAAGGATTAAAACATTCGCATCTGTTTTAGCCACCTGCTCAATTAAAAATCGTACATCTTTTACGGCATCCGTTTCCCCAACTAAACCATCAAACGATTTGTGTGGTTTGTGATATTTATGGTCATTCGGGAGCATTCGCTGGTATTGCTGACAGTCATGCAATAGCTGCGTTGTAATATCATGATTAAATGGCTCAGAAATTAAGCCCACTACGTTTGCAATACTGAGCAAAGGCTTTAAGGTTTCACCTATAAGTAGGAATGGGACAGTAGGATAACGCTTTATCAAACTTTCATGGTTGAAGCTACTTAAAGCTCCTAAAATAACCATACATTCTTGTTTTTGGTAGCTGCTACACTCTTGTTCAAATTTATCTTCAGCAAGGTTTAATACTGTTTCACCGATAAAAGTCAGCGAAGCATGTAAACCAATCGCACGATTATTATTATTATCTAAGATTAAGATCATTAGTTAGCGAACCACAGTCACAACAAGCTATTAATAAACTAAATTGTAAGCGAGTTTGACAGGGATGCAAGCATTGAGTGGCAGTTTTTTGACATCATTGCCAAAAAACTGCCGTTGATATAGCGATAAGTAATACTTAATAATTACTGTTTTAAAATCAACTCTATAGTAAGCCTAAAATAGACTCAGCGGATTGATTTGCTTGACCACGTAATGCCATAGACGCTTGAGATAAAACATCATTAGATATTTGCTGCGACACAGCTTGAGCATAGTTAGTATCTTGAATACGACTTTGGCTGGCGGCAATATTTTCCTGTTGGGTACCTAACCCTTTAATTGTACTGGCCAGGGTATTCTGAAAAGCCCCAAGCTCTGCGCGTTGGGCATTTATTTCCTCACTTGCTTGCTCACTAATATCGAGCGCAGCTTGAGCACCTGCTTGAGTTGAAATATCAATAGTTGATAGTGCAGAGGCAAAACTACCGTCTGTAGAATTAACCGTCTGGTTTGTATTCGCATCAGCACCAACTTGAAACGAGACAGCTTGACCATCAAATAAAGGCTTTCCTGCAAAACTCGCATTTTCGAACGTTTCAGATATTTGACTTTGAAGTTGAACAACCTCTTCTTGTAAGGCACTGCGGTCACTGTCATTCAGCGCCCCATTGCCTGCTTGAATAGACAACTCCTTGATACGAGATACAGCGTCATTTACGTTAGATAAATTTGATTCTGTCGCTTGTGAATAAGAAATACCATCGTATGCATTGTTCACAGCTTGACTGTAACCGTTTTGTTGAGACGTTAAACGGTCAATAATTTGTAAAGCAGCTGCATCGTCTGCTGCTGAATTTACTTTTTTACCTGTAGCAAGTTGTTCTAAAAGCTTATTACCCGTTTGCTGAGTTTGGTTTAAAATATTTGATGAAGGTGATTGAATTTTCATAACAGGGCTCCGACACACTGAATTGGTTAAATTATAGCTTAATTTGCCAATTTTTGCACTATGTACCATGGTTTAATTAAATTAACTTGGCATCGTGCTTGCTATCAAACTAAGTTAATATGTAAAGTACTGAGAAAAGTGCCAAAATTTCACAATGCGTATAAAAACGCCAATGATAAATAACTTGGATAACATTATGTTCGATAACAAAACAATTCTAATTACCGGTGGTACCGGGTCATTCGGTAAAAAATACGTAAAAACTCTACTTGAGCGATACAACCCGAAAAAGATCATTATCTTCTCGCGTGATGAACTTAAACAGTTCGAAATGCAACAAGAGTTTGATCAACCATGCATGCGTTATTTCATAGGTGATGTACGAGATAAAGACCGCTTAAAAAGAGCTATGCGGGGTGTTAATTACGTTATACATGCCGCAGCCCTTAAGCAAGTGCCAGCCGCCGAATACAACCCTATGGAATGCATCAAAACTAATATTAATGGTGCCGAAAACGTGATTGATGCCGCCCTTGATAATGATGTGGAAAAAGTAATAGCGCTCTCAACTGATAAAGCCGCCAATCCAATCAACTTATACGGTGCAACAAAGCTTGCCTCTGACAAACTATTTGTTGCTGCAAATAATATTGCAGGTGGAAATCAAACTACCTTCTCAGTTGTGCGTTATGGCAATGTTGTTTGTTCACGCGGATCTGTTGTACCTATCTTTCAAAAGTTTATTGACCAGGGCCGTGATCATATTCCTATAACACACAATGAAATGACTCGCTTTTGGATAAATCTTCAGCAAGGCGTGGACTTTGTTCTTAAAAATTTCGAAAGAATGTTAGGTGGCGAAATTTTTGTGCCAAAAATACCCTCTATTAAAATAACTGACTTAGCTAAAGCAATGGCACCAAACTTACCCATCAAAGTCATTGGTATTCGCCCAGGTGAAAAACTACATGAAGTAATGTGCCCCGCCGATTTATGTTTTGACACTTTTGAGTTTGATGACCACTTTGTTATTGCTCCAGGAATAAAATTTAGCAGTCGATGCAACGACTTCGATACTAATGCGCTCAAAGAGAAAGGGAATAAAGTAGAGGTCGGATTTGAGTACAACTCACTGAGTAACTCACACTTCTTAACGATCGAAGAAATACGTGCATTTAATATTCAGGCACTTTTATGATTCCCTATGGCAAACAATCTATTGATCAAACTGACATTGATGCGGTTGTTGATGTCTTAAAATCTGATTGGCTCACACAAGGCCCCAAAGTACCAGCATTTGAAGATTCTGTTGCTAGTTATTGTGAAGCAAAACACGGTGTAGCTGTTAATAGTGCAACATCAGCATTACATATTGCTTGTTTAGCGCTTGACGTTGGCAAGGGGGATATTGTTTGGACCTCCCCGATTTCATTTGTTGCTTCAGCAAACTGCGCTTTGTACTGTGGGGCTAAAATTGATTTTGTCGATATTGACTTAAATACAGGCAATATGTCAGTTTTGGAACTAGAAAAAAAATTGCTTCTAGCCAAAAAAAATAATTGCTTACCAAAGGTTGTGATCCCCGTTCATTTAGCGGGTCAGTCATGTGATATGCAAGCTATTCACAAGCTAGCTCATAAATATGATTTTAAAATTATTGAAGACGCCTCTCATGCTATTGGTGCGAAATATTTAGACAAACCTGTTGGTAATTGTGAATTTTCAGACATTTGCATATTCAGCTTCCACCCTGTAAAAATAATCACCTCTGCCGAAGGTGGAATGGCTGTAACAAATAGTGATAATTTAGCAAAACGTTTAAAAAGGTTAAGAAGTCACGGTCTAACCACAGATCCAACCGAAATGACCGAGCCAAGTCATGGCCCTTGGTACTACCAACAAATTGAGCTTGGTTTTAACTATCGAATGACTGATTTGCATGCGGCATTAGGTATGAGTCAGTTAAGTAAAGTTGATGAGTTTGTTAACCAGCGTCACTTTTTAGCTAAAACATATGATGCACACTTAGATCTTAATCTGATTCGCCCATTGCAACAGAGCAACACATGCTATTCAGCTTATCATTTATACATAGTTCAACTTAAAAATAGCGATATTGAACAGCACAAAAATGTGATAACCCAACTTCGAGCTGCTGGAATTATTGGCCACTTGCATTATATCCCAATACATTTACAACCTTATTATAAAGCTATGGGCTTTAGTGCTGGTGACTTCCCTAATGCTGAAAAATATTACCAGAGGGCTATCACCCTCCCCTTGCATCCAGCGTTGCAAGACCATGAAGTGCATTTAGTAATTAACACCTTACATCAAATCTTAAATTAAAGTTTTCAACCTTTTTGACGATATAAATATGTCATTTTATGAAACATGAGGCTGCTATGCTACAAACTCACCCAACGTTCAAACTCGCATTTATTGGCGGGGGTAACACATCTGCAGTTGGCTATGTTCACTTTTGTGCAGCTCACATGGATCATAAGTTTCAAGTTGTTGCTGGTGCTTTTTGTCGTAACCAAGAAAACAACAAAGCGACAGGTGTTCATTGGGGTGTTTCCTCAGAGCGCGTTTACGATGATTGGAAGCAGATGGTCGAAATAGAACGAGAGAATATAGATGCATTTGTAGTGCTCACTCCCACACCACATCATTTAGAAGTTCTACAATATTTATTTGAAAAAAAGCTACCCGTGATTTGTGAAAAAGCCATGGTATGCGGCCCAAAAGAAATCGCTGCACTTAAGCCATATTACGATCCTGAAAAACAATTTTTAGCGGTAACCTTTAATTACAGTGGATATGCTATGGTGCGAGAATTAAAGCACTTAATTAGCTCAGGAAAGTTAGGGGAAATTCAAAAAATTCATTTAGAAATGCCACAAGAAGGCTTTCGCCGACCTCCTGATATTGCGGGTAAAACGTCGCAACCGCAAGCATGGCGACTGCAAGACGCTGAAGTACCTACAATCTGCCTAGATTTAGGTGTACACCTTCACCATTTAAGTAGTTTTTTATTAAATGAAGAGCCAAGTCACACCCTTGCTGAATTTAGTAACCACTCTCAATACATTGACTTAGTCGATGACGTACAAATGTTATTAAAGTACGCCAGTGGCATCAAAGGTAGCATGTGGATGTCGAAAACAGCGATTGGGCACAGAAATGGACTACAAGTTAGAGTTTATGGTGATATTGGGAGTGCCAAGTGGTTGCAACTAAATCCCGATGAGTTAGAACTTAATTTTAATGATGGTCGAAGGGAAATATTAGACCGTGCAGGTCAATGCGATTACGCACACCAATTTAGATATAACCGAATGAAGCCAGGCCATCCCACTGGCTTTGTCGAAGCATTTGCAAACTTATACAGCGACATAGCCGAGGAGCTAACATCTTTTCAGCAAGGTCAAAAAAGCAAGAAACCATATGTGTTTGGTTTAGAGCATGCAGCAGATGGTTTAAATCTGTTTGCTGCCGCAAAACGCTCAACACAAACGCTTACTTGGGAAGGCATTTAGGTCACCCTTTACCCTGTAAGTATGCCTGTTTAATGCTTGGTTTATGAATCTTACCCATTTCTGTTTTTGGTAGAGCCACCATATCAAATAAAATTCGGGGTTGTTGATAATCAGTTAGCTCTTTTAGTAAATGCATTTGTAATTGAGCTTTTGCATTACTAGGTGCTTTATCGCTGCATACATATGCTAGCAAAATAACTTCTCCGAACTTTTCATCCTCTATACCAAATGCTGCACACTCAACCACCCAAGGTAAGTAATTGCTCACCAACTCTATATCGCTTGGATAAACATTTATTCCCCCAGATTTGACTACTTCTTTAGTTCGGCCTACATAATAAAGGTAGCCATCATCATCCAGATAGCCTAAATCTCCGGTAAAAAAGTACCCTTCATTATCATAACTTAGCGCTGTTTGCTCTGGTAAATTATAATATCCCAAAAATGCAGTAGACGAGCAACAAGCTATTTCACCAACACTGCCTTTAGGTAAAATGTGACGCTCAGAATCACATATTTTTATTCTCAAGTTTGGTAAAGGTTTACCTACACTATTAATCGGAACATTAGGTTGAGTTATATCAAAATCACTGATAACCCCCATTTCTGATGCTCCGTAGCATTCATGAAAGCGGCAGTTAAGGGCTGATAAGAGCAGCTTCTTATCTTCACTCTCAAGGGTAGCTGAAGATGATACTACACATTTTAAACTTGTTAATTGCGCTTTTTTTAACTTTGGAAGTAGAGCTTTTAATTGACTTGAAACAGCAAATAAAAAGCTTATTTTATGAACTTCAATCGCATCAAGCCAAGCATCTACAGAAAACTTGGGTAATATAACCACACTCGCACCTAACATTAACGGCATCAGCAGTGAACGCTGTGCAAGTGAATGATATAAAGGAGTTGAAACCATCACAACATCGCTTTTATCTAATTGGTAATATTGAACAGTCGCATCAAATGCGCGAACAATTTTAGTCGATTGAGTGAATACTATTGGTTTAGGCTGACCGGTTGAGCCCGAAGTCATAGTAAGAATAAAAGGAGCGTTAATATCCGCTGAAAAAGAATTACTTTGCTCAATAGATAATGACATTAACGAAGCCATGTCCGTTACTCCGTCAATATCACCACCTACTGAAATGACTTTATCGCTAGGCAATAAATCGTTTCTTATTAGTTGATTTGCAACACTCACCCATGCAATCGCGTAACTGCAATCAGCTACCTGTAACGCTTTTGATAAAGCTTGCCCTTTAAGAGTTAGTGGTAGTGGCGCAAGCGCAATGCCCAGCTTAGCCGCAGCTAATAAACAATATACAAACTCTAGGTTATTTGGACAAAATAAAGCGACTTTATGTCCTTGCTTAATCCCGTATCGAGTTAAGCCTGCAGCTAAGGAATCTACCTTATTTATTAGCTGTTGATAATTAACTTGGGTCTGTTGATATATACACGCAACTTTATCAGGTTGAGTAACCGTATGTGACTGGACAAGCTGATATATATTTTTATTGTGCATTTGGATCCCACATTACAAAATTAAATTGCTCATCGGCTAAAGGGAATAGCTTTTGCGTAGTTTTATATTCAATAGAGTCTGTAGGCGTAGCAACAAACCCCATATATTTATTTAATAAATTGACGAATTTATTATCCTTATGGATCACCGCAAGCCAAATGGCCTCAGGGTGGCTAGCCCTACAAAAATCAAGCTGCCATTGAAGAGCGAGCATAGCTATTGGTAACGGAACATCATGATTACAAGAAAACCAACCGCCATATAAATACTTATCTTTATATAAATTATGCCAGATATACAAACTTTGAGATTGCTTGCTTCCTTTTCTCTCTGTAATTACAAAGTTAGAACGTGATTGATTAAACCACCATAAATAATGGTCTAATGGCTTGATATTGCTTTGCACGGTCATTCTCACACTATTGATAGGTAAATTTCTAGCCGATAAATAGCTGTTTATGTGGGTATCGTCAACTTGGCAAACAACTAAACTATCTGTTAATTCAGTATGTACTTCGCAGTCCTGCTCAGCAGTAAAAAAGCAATTTGTTGATATCTCCTCACAGACAAGAGCATTAGCTATTCGCCTTGCCCCATCGCCATCAACCGATACTTTTCTTTTCGCCACCAGCAACTGTAATCTTGGTAATTCGCGAAGGGCAATACTGATTAACTCACCTAATCGCGCAAAATCATCAATAGAAGTGTCATTAATATGAAGGTAGTGGCCTAACCACTCCAAAATACCAATATCGTTAGTCTGGTTATCCTCTAGAGAAAAAGTAATAGCGGGTGTTTGGGTCGCGGCACATTCATAAAAAGAGGTGCCTAATGCACCAACAAAAAGCGAGGCTCTTTCGTAGTAATCTTTTAGGCAAGTTACATTATCTAATACATTAATATTTGGGTACGATTGCCCAAGAGCGTATATCGTGTCTTTATTTGTTGCGTAAGGGCCTATAACTATATCAAAAAAAACATTTTCCTTGATGCTTTTTGATAAGCCTTCAAAAGTTTTTCTTATAATAAAAAGGTCACCACCGCCACCTAATGAAAATAAAACACGAACGGGAGACTGAGGCTCCAAAGTGCGCTTTTCGACAGTTCGATATGTGGGATCTAAAATACAATAACTCGGGCCTAAAAGACGATTACATTCAGCCGGCACTAGTGATTCATAACGGCTATTTGTATTTGGTCCTACCCACTTGTAATCAATCAAAAAATCACAAATATGTTGTCGCTCGTTATCATCAATAATAGTTAAGGTAAAACCTGAATCTTTTATCAACTGCTCGTATTCTAGCGGTAACGTATAACTATCAACAATTAAATGCGATAGACTATTTTGATGCATATATTTAATCGTTAAAAGTGCATCTTTTTCATAATTTTGCCAACGAACATCAGCCACTTTAAAGTCTTGATACAGCGTTTTGCTAAACTGACATAAATCATCAAGTATAAAGTGGACACCTAATTGATGTTGTTTTAATGCAGAAGCCAAATGTTTCATTCGCATTAAATGACCGATGCCATTGTCTTGCTTGTTAGTGATACGAATTGCAAACATAATTATTGCTTTGCCAGAACCATATCAACAAATCCACTCACGTAATTTGTCTTTGGATCAAGTAATTCTTGAGGCTCAATTTTTATACCGAAGGTCAATTCTATTTGCATTACTAGTGTCAGTATCTCAAATGAATCCAAGGCTATATCATCTTTAAATGAAAGCCCTAGTAAATTATCAATATCTACAGCGCAACCCCGCTCTGTAAAGAATTGATATAAAAAATTAATAAGTTGATTTTTCATTAATGAGAACCTTTTGGAATACAATACAAGACGGTGCTTAACCCTAAATGTTCATGAACTCGTAAATACATATTATAATTAGGTTGTAATTTATCAATAAACTGGGGAAGCTCCCATAAATCTTTAGGCTTGTGATAAACACAAATAGCAAGTGCTGGCTGTTGGGTTTGAATTAAATTTCTGGCACCTTCAAGTGCAGCTAATTCAGCCCCTTCTATATCCATTTTTATATAGTTAATATCCATAGCTTGGCAAGTTGAATCTAAATCTATAACAGATACTGAAGAGTCATTTATAACTTCACCTTGTATAATATTACTGGAACTTGTTTGTCCTTGATTAAAATTAAGTAAATCAACACACTTCCAAACCCCTGAAGGAAATGCTTGGAAAGAAATTTCAGGGTTTTGTTTCTTTAATTCTCTTTGTGTATTTGTAAGTACTTTAAAGTTAACTGTGTCGGGTTCAAACGAAGCGATATGCTCAAGATTTATAATGTTTTTTTTATGCAGTTCTACGAACGCCTCAACGGTATCCCCAGTGTAAGCACCACAATCAATAAAACGAATGGGTGATTGAAAATTGAAAGGTATATCATCAGGATAATACTCAACTTTTCTATCTGGTTCAGGGTAGTCATCAATTGAGAGAGATCCCCTAAATGCACACAGTTTATCTAATATATTTTTGCTTTTATTATCCTCTAAACGTGCACGTAACCATTGAATACTTGTATTATCCAGCATCTCATCATGATTTTTTCGCATCCACAGATGCTCTAGCTGTGCATACTGGCTGAACACACCTGGAAATTTCTGTACAGCTTCGAAAAAACCAAGGACATTTTTATAACCGAGCTCTATGAGGCGCTCTTTAATTTGTTCTCTATTAGAGTTTACTAAAGGAGTAACAGCGATAATAACATTCATATTACGGTCAGCTGTTTGCTCGTCAAAAATAGGTAAATCAAACTTCATCTGGTTAGCTAAACGTTGATCGATCCAACCACTTACGGGTGTATTTTGTTGTACTAATATCCTGTGAAAACACTCTCCAAAATGGCCAGCACCGTAAATTAGATAGTTCATTTAATCGCTCCCACGTGTTGCCAAGTCAGCGGCATGCCTTTTTTTATTGAGTTTGTTGCTATTCTGCCTGTGATAAACCCTAAATCCTTTGGCATTAACTCACCCACACCCGGCCTTAGGTTGACCACATTATCTTTGCTTAACACTTCACCGACAGCAATATCCCTCGCGGCAAATAGGCAACGTCTTGCTTTACTGGGCTCACTAGGGAAGTGTACATTCCCAAGAGCCAACTCAACTTGCCTGACTCCTTGAACTAAATCTTCAAGTTCATCCGGTGTCATGGAAAAAAAGCTATCTGCCGTTTCATCATCTTTACTCATCACAAAGTGCTTTTCTATTATGGTTGCCTTCATAGCGACAGATGCAACAGGCACATGGTTACCTAATGTGTGATCCGATAAGCCAATTGGCACTTTAAAAAGGTCTGCTAAGTGAGGGATTGTTTTCAAATTAATGCTTTCAGGAGGAGCTGGGTAGCTACTTGTGCATTTTAATATAGCTAAATCCTTTATGCCTGCTTGGCGAGCAACTTTCACTGCTTCGTCAATTTCAGCAAGCGTTGCTCCACCTGTTGACATAATCACCGGCTTGCCTGTTGTAGCTACTTTTCGAATGAGATCATGATCGATCAACTCTGGTGAAGCTATTTTATAGGCAGGTGAATCAAAGGATTCCAATAAGTCGACGGCAGAATCATCAAATGGTGAAGAAAAAATAGTGATACCTATTTCATTCGCTAGCTGAATTAAAGGGCCGTGGAAATCCCACGGCATAAATGCCCCTTCGTATAAATCATATAAATATTGTCCTTGCCATGGACCTGCTGCTTCAAAATGCGGTAATTTGCAGTCCATTGTTAATGTATCCGCGCGATAAGTTTGCAGCTTAATTGCATCCGCTCCGGCTTCTTTAGCAGCTCTGACTAGCGCTTTAGCCTGCTCTAAATCTTGCCCATGGTTAGCTGACATTTCTGCAATAATATACACAGGGTGGCCTGGCCCAATTTTTCTACCATCGATGGTAATTTCAGAATTAAACGCCATTTGCGCTCCTTATATTGCACTGTCAAAAATTTTTATATCAAAGCAAAATCCATACCTAATAACCTACAATAGCTTACGATTTGATAAACCATATTGATCCAAAAGGATTTTAACTTTTAAATTATGTGCAAGAGTGTAATGATTTGCTATATTTATCTCAATAATAATTACAATAACCTATGACCATGTCTGATGTATTAATAATAATTCAAGCACGCATGACATCAACACGATTACCTGCCAAAGTAATGTTACCGCTTTGTGGTAAGCCGGTGTTACAAATTATGCTTGAACGTTTACCAAACTGGCACGATAAAATCATCGTCGCAACCACGAATGATGGTACAGAACAGCCAATCTTAGATTTGTGTACACAGCTAAATATTAAAACCTACCAAGGAGATACACAAGACGTACTAAGTCGCTATTATCTAGCAGCTAAACACTATGATGCTCAATCAACTACAACCATAGTTAGGTTAACGAGTGATTGCCCACTAATTGATGAAGAGTTATGTAGTAAAGTAATTAATAAAAGAATAAGTCAAAACTATGACATGGTAAATTTAGGTCCTCACAGTGGCTACCCTAGAGGGCTCGATTGCTGTGCATTTTCATTCCATTTACTAGAGAATACTCATCTAAAAGCAACATCACCGAATGATCGTGAGCATGTAACTTTAGGCATGGCAAAATTTAATACAATAACGACCCACACGTTCAGTGCACACGAAGATTATAGCCACTTTCGCCTCACACTTGATGAACCAGATGATTACAAAGCAATCACCGCTGTTTATGAACGTTTTTTGAATAAAGTGGATTTTTCCTATAATGATTTAATAAAAACATTAAAGGAAAACCCCCACCTCACCGATATAAATAAACACGTAGAGCAAAAATCTTAATTTAAAACTATTAGCAACGAATTTTACCTAGGTTTTAAGCTCTCTTAGAAAATGCTTAAATAGCATTTACTGATTAGTTCATAAGGACACTGATTAATGCCCAACACCACCTTTGATAGTGAGCAACTAGTCTCAGAATACTTACATCAGCTATCAGCAACTTTAGAGACTGTAGATATTGCTGCTCTAAACAAATTTGCCAGTGCGTTAATGAAATTAATTGAAAATAAAAATGTTTTATATATATGTGGTAATGGCGGTAGTGCTGCTAACGCAATACATATAGCTAATGATTTTACTTTTGGGATTAACCCTCTAGGTAACGCTTTAAATGTAGAGGCATTATCGGCAAACAGCGCCGTTATAACCTGTCTTGGCAATGACATCGGTTATGAAAATATTTTCTCTCACCAACTGAAAGTAAAAGCCAAAGAAAACGACATACTTCTAGTTTTAAGTGGCAGTGGAAACTCTCAAAATATTGTTAATGCTGTAAAACAAGCGAACGAATTACAAATGAAAACAGTCGGCTTCTTGGGCTTTGATGGCGGTAAAGTAAAACCGATGCTAAACATGGCTTTTCATTTTGACATTAACGATATGCAAATATCAGAAGACACTCAAATAGTGCTAGGTCACCTTCTTATGAAGTTGTTAAATCAAAAGTTAAGATCAATCACTGAAGGTAATAAAGACAATGGTTAATCAAATTGAAGATACTTTCTTTGATAGCTACGAGGATGCCCTTAAGCTGGCTAAAGAAGCTAACTTCTTAGACAGATTTGAAAGTAAACTACAGATTTGTTACTACGGCTCAAAAACCAATGTTGAAACATCGCAACAATACCCTAACCTGATTTACCTACCAGAAAATAATTTCGTTGAAATTTTAATAAAAAATCATTTAAGGCCACCAACGAAATTTGTTAGTAACAATAAACAAAAGTACGAAGCTTTACTTTGTAAGTATGAATGGCAAAAAAAAGCCCAATATGAACTAGTTATTGAAGACATAAATAAAAAAACTCTTTCTTTTGATGAACCTTTACGTATTTATATTAGTGCAGATTACAAAGGTAAAGTTGTTCTAAATATTTATCAATTACTTAACCAAGCCTTTAAAGATAATGGTTACGAAACTAAATTTGATATCAATTGCTGCGTTTCTCTAATGGACGACTTTAAACGGGTTAATAGTATTAAAGAGTTTAACCCACACATAGTCATTAACATAAATAGAATTCGAAACAACATCATTAACCCAAACACCTTCAATTTTATATGGTTCATGGATCCCACTATGTGCTTGTACGATAGTACAGAACTTACTTATAGGGAACGCGATGTTTTCTTTTACTTAATTGATAATTTCAAAAAAGCATTAATAGAAAAAAAGATTCCCAATAAAAAACTTATAAAGCAAAGCTTTAAAACCGATAAAAAGTCTTTTTATCTACTGGATAAAGTTCACAAAAAAAATCTAATTACATTTATTGGCAATGATTACTTTAAAGCATGTGACCCTACATACAAGTACGCTAACTCAACAGCTATTCTTAAAGAGTTGTCTGATCTCTTTAATTCGAATGAGTTAACCAAAGACATGCTTGCATTACTTGCAGATAAATATTTCAAAGAAAACAAAATAACAAGTGTTGAGCATTTAGAGATGTTCATATTCCCTGCTATCGTTAGACTTGAAATTTTAAAGTGGGCGGCTCAACTCGAAGACATTAAATTAGAAATTTACGGCGAAGGTTGGGGAAGCTACCCTGAACTTGAGCCTTATTACAAAGGTAGTTTGAGTTCGAAAAGCGAACTTCTTACTACCTATAACAGGTCAAAGTACACGCTACTAGCTCACCCAGAATATTACTATCAACAAAGATTATTAGAGGCAAGCGCTTGTGGCAGTATTCCTGTTATTTATGAAGGTATAAATAACACGGAAGTATTTAACCACAGAAAACATTCTCTTACTTTTACAACGAAAGAGCAGTTAGCAAAACTAACAACATCGAAACCTGAGCTTGATCCAAAAGTCATAGCACAAGACTACTCCTATGATGCCTTAGTCAAAGAAATCATCGCTCACACCTTCGAACAGCAAAGGGATAAACACAGTGTCTGATAAATATTCAATAGATTCTCACAAGCTAATATTACACCCCACAAGAGTGGCTGATTGGTATAAAGCTAAGCAAGACGACGACTGGGAAAAGCTGAAATCCATATATCCCATTTATGTTGAAGTATCACCGTTTGGTGGTTGCAATCATCGTTGTACGTTTTGTGCACTTGATTATATGGGTTATAAAAATATAAGCCTAGAGTATGAAACGTTAAAAAACACCATGACGAATATGGGCGAAAATGGCGTTAAAAGCGTCATGTTTGCAGGAGAAGGCGAACCACTACTTTTCAAAAACCTAGACAAAATTTGCGAGCACGCGACAAGCGTAGGAGTCGATACAGCAATTACGACAAACTTTGTGCCTTTAAAAAAACAAAATATAGAAACTTTAATGACGCATTGTTCATGGATTAAGGTGAGTCTAAATGCTGGAAGTGCTGAGAACTATGCAAAAATTCATAGAGCAAAAGAAAGAGACTTCGATACCGTACTTTCGAACTTGAGAACAGCTATTGATTACAAAAGAAAGCACAACCTAAAGTGTACGCTGGGTGCACAAATGGTTCTACTTCCTGACAATATGCATGAAGCCATTGCTCTTGCGAAAATATGTCGAGAAATTGGGTTAGACTACTTGGTCATAAAACCGTATTCACAGCATTTATCTAGTATTACAACTAAGTATGAAACTATCGACTATACGAAAATGTTTGATCTGGAGAAAGAACTTAAAAAGGTAACAACACAAGATTTTCAGGTAGTTTTTAGAGCGAACACTATGCAAAAGTTTGTTACTAAAAAACAACCCTACACCAAATGTAACTCAACACCATTTTTTTGGGGTTACATCGCCGCTGACGGTAAAGTTTTTGGCTGTAGTGCCTACTTGGGAAAAGAAGAGTTTTGCTATGGAAGTATCTATGACAATACTTTTCAAGAAATTTGGGAAAGTGACAAAAGAAAAGAATCTTACGAATTTGTAAGAGATAAGCTAGATATTAAAGATTGTCGCATCAATTGTAGAATGGACGAAGTCAATCGATATTTATTCCGATTAACAGATCCTCAAGATCACGACAACTTTATTTAGGAAAAAACATGAAAGCAATAGTTACAGGCGGTGCAGGGTTTATCGGCTCTCACATGGTCGATTTATTAGTCGAGAATAACTTTGAGGTTGTCATTATTGATAACTTAGTAAATGGGCGCGTAGATAATTTCTCTCACCACAAAGAAAGTGTCACTTTTCATAATCTAGATTTATGTAAAACGGTCAACCTTATCGATTATATACAAGGTGCTGATTATGTTTTTCATTTTGCTGCATTAGCTGATATTGTTCCATCAATCAACAATCCTATCCAATACCATAAGGCAAATGTAGAAGGAACCCTCAACTTATTGGAGGCGTGTAAAGATCTAAAAGGACTTAAGAAATTTATTTATGCGGCCTCAAGCTCTTGTTATGGGATACCGGAAACATACCCAACACCTGAAACATCAGCTATTAGACCCGAATACCCTTATGCTCATACTAAACGAGTAGGTGAAGAGTACGCTCTACATTGGGCCACAGTCTATAACATCCCTGTTATCTCAATGAGATTTTTTAATGTTTATGGTCCAAGACACAGAACTTCTGGCGCATATGGCGCAGTATTTGGCGTTTTCTTAGCTCAACGTATCAATAATAAGCCACTTACAATAGTAGGTGACGGCGAACAAACGAGAGACTTCACATTTGTAACAGATGTAGTAAATGCTTGTTACGTTGCTAGCCAAAGTAAGTACAGCAATCAAATATTTAACGTTGGTAGTGGAAATACTTACAGTATAAATTATCTAGCAGAGCTACTCGGTGGAGAAAAAATCTACATTCCAAAGCGCCCTGGAGAGCCACAATGTACATTTGCAGATATTAGTAAAATAAATAAATTACTAGACTGGTCTCCCTCAGTAAAGTTTGAGGATGGTGTAAAAATTATGTTTGATAACATAGATTTTTGGAAAGACGCGCCAATATGGAATGAAAATAGCATCAAAGAAGCAACACAAGTTTGGTTTGACTGTCTAGGTGAGAAATGATGTTAGCTTCAGATGAAATTAGAGATAAAACAATTGCATTTTCGTGCAATACTGGCGCGGGACATCTAGCTCCTTCTCTGTCGACTGTCGAACTTTTGACAGTCCTATTTAACAAACATTTAAAATTCAATAAAAATGACCCTTTTGATACTGAACGAGATAGATTTATCCTCAGTAAGGGGCATGGCGCATACGCATATTATATTATATTAAATGAATTAGGATTTATTCCCGACTTTGAAATTACAGGCTTTAATACTGAAGAGTCATCCTTAAAAGGGTGTTTAACAGAAAACTCGAATTATATGATTGAAGCCTCAACGGGTTCATTAGGGCATGGCCTTCCCTTAGCTGTAGGTATGGCACTTTCATTCAAAATCCAAAATAAAAACAATAAAGTGATATGTATGGTAGGTGATGGTGAAATGCAAGAGGGCAGTAATTTTGAAGCTATGATGTTGGCTCATAGGTTTAAACTAGACAATCTACTTATTATTGTTGATGCCAATGAGTTACAGGCAATGGGTAAAGTTGAAGATATTGCGCTGAGTAACCAAAGACTTGCTAAAGTAATGAAGGCATTTATTGATGATGGATTTTACGAAATTGACGGACATTGTGAATCATCCATAAACGACGTATATACACAGTTTTACGAAAATAAAAATACTAATTTCTCCATAATGTTTGCAAATACAGTTAAAGGTAAAGGGGTGTCCATACTTGAAAACTCTGCTAAGCATCATTATCGCTGCCCTACAGAGGATGGCTACCAACATAAGGAGCGTGAAAAATGAGTAGCCTAGTATCTAAAAAAGACGTAATGCAGGCTATTTATAATCATTTCACTGCTGACCCGAATTACGTATTGCTTGCAGGCGATATGGGCTTTGCTGTTTTAGATGATTATTTTAATAACCACATCGAAAGAGCGTTTAATACTGGAATAAATGAGCAGGCTACAATAAGTATTGCTGCTGGCCTAGCTATCACTGGTTTAAAACCGATTATATATTCTCAGATTCCATTTATCACGATGCGTGCTTTTGAGCAGCTTAGATATGATATCAATGAGCATAAGCTAAATGTAAAAATCATTGGTGTTGGTGCTGATAACTATTTTTCTGCCCTAGGAAGGAGTCATTGCATGGACAACGACGATATAGCACTAATTTCGATCCTTAAAAATATAAAAATATACTCTCCAACTAAAAGCACGCTAGAAAAAGACTTAAAAGAAATGCTCGACTTAGATGGTCCAGCATATATGAGAACACTCTGATAGGCTTTACAGGACACGTTGAATTATGACCATCAATCACACATCGACCATAAAAAATACAGAATTATCATTAGCAACTAAAGATTTTATAATAACGAATGCTACAACAAACCAATCAGGTGACTTCTCTGATGAGTTTTGCAATATACTTATAGGTATGGACTTAGCAAATGCTGCATATTATGGCGCTAAAATAACCTTAGAGAAATCTAAAGATCATAGTAAACAAATTGCATTCGTTTCACATTATCCAGATTTGCAACTACTTGACGAATTGATTAAAAATATATTTAACCATTCTGATGCTCCCGACTCTGGGCGCTTTGAAAGCGAACAGCTAAAAACTTGGCTTGAAAAAACAAATGATCAAAAGTTAAGTTTGGTTGGCGAAGCACTTAATGACTTTTTTACCGGTAATAGTCTTTACAAGAAACACTTAACTTTGGTTTCAGTTAAAAACATGGTCATAAATTTAGATTTATCATCATGTGTGACCAAGGCACAATTTCAACCAACATTAGTTAAAATCGAGCAGCGTCTTAGGCAGTTTCTACCTGGCGTGCCTTTAATTGTTCTAATCCAGGAGTTTGAAGATGCAAACACCAAACGAAAATAAATATATTCTTGATGCAACTAAGATTGCTTGGCACCACGAAAGAATACAAGATTGGAAAAGAGGTAAAAGAATAGCTCCTATTACAATCGATTTAGCACTCACACGAGCTTGTAATTATGGCTGCCATTTTTGCTATGCGCGCTTACAAGAAAATGATCGATTTGATATTACACGCGAGCACATAGATAACTTCCTTGATGATTGTAAAGAACTTGGAGTCAAAGCTATCTCATTAGTAAGCGACGGTGAAAGTACGTTATCGCCTCATTTTGAGCATACTGTTATTAGGGGGTCTGAGCTGGGTATTTCAATGGCTGTCGCTACACATGCCTATAATTTCAAATATGATATGTTAGAACGTATTCTACCCCACCTAACCTACCTGCGAGTCAACTTTTCAGCTGGAGAACCAAAACGCTACGCTGAAATAATGGGAGTAAAAGAAAAACACTTCCATCGAGTAGTCCAAAATGTCCGTGATATGGTAGAAATTAAGAAAAATAATAATCTAGATGTCACAATAGGCCTGCAAATGGTATTAATGCCTGAAGACGCTGATCAAGTAGTGCCATTAGCAAAATTAGGTAAAGAAGTTCGCCCTGATTATTTAGTGGTAAAACACACCAGCGATAGTGAAGATGGTAAACTTGGTGTTGATTACTCAAAATACGCAGAGCTTAACCATATCCTTGAAGAAGCTGAATCATATAGCGATAGTACATACCAAGTTACTGTAAAATGGTCAAAAATAAATGCTGAAGGAAAAAGAAGCTACCAGCGCTGTTACGCAGCTCCTTTTCAAATCCAAATTTCAGGTTCTGGCCTGATAGCGCCTTGCGGTATGTTATTCAATGAAAAATATAAACGATTTCATATAGGTAACATTACTCAGCAGCGATTCAAAGATATTGTTTTGGGTGATAAATACTGGGAAGTGATGAGTCATTTAGCCTCAATGAATTTTGATGCGCAAAAAATGTGTGGTTCACTTTGCTTGCAACATAAGCCAAATGAATTTTTAGATGATGTTGAAAAGGGCAAAGTACAATTAGAAAAACCAACAGGTACTCCACCTCAACATATTAATTTCATTTAATATTTAATAGCATTGATAAGGCAATTAATGAATAGCGTTTTAGTCACTGGAAAATTTGATATTTTGCACCCAGGCCACATTCGATTGTTAAAATTTGCAAAAGAATGTGGCGACTATTTGATTGTTGCGGTCCAGGGCGATTCAATATCAAACGAAACATGCCGTATTAATGAAAATCATCGGCTTGAGCTAATCCAATCTTTAGATTGTGTTAACTCAGCTTTTATATATAACAATGACATTACTGAAGTTTTAACAGAATATAAGCCTGATATAGTCGTAAAAGGTAAAGAGTTTGAAGACAAGCATAACCCAGAAGTAGATGCTCTCAATACTTTTGGTGGAAAGTTACTCTTTGGCTCAGGTGAATTTGAAACTACCATAGAGAGTTTTTTTCAAAAAAATAATGTGGGGCAAAACTTTGACTTTACAGGCATCAATCAATATGCAAAAAGATACAACATAACTTCAGAAACAATCAGTGCAACATTTGATCTGGTTGAAAAATTAAATGTGGCGGTGATTGGTGAGGTTATTATTGATGAATATATCCAAGGTACTGCGGTAGGTTTATCTCAAGAAGATCCCACTATTGTAATGACACCTGATAGAACAGACACTTTTCTTGGTGGAGCAGCGATAACTGCAGGCCATATAAAAGGGCTAGGTGCTAATCAGGTGAAACTGTTTTCTGTTCTAGGAAAAGATAATAAATCAGAGTACGTGAAACAGAACATCAGCGCGTACGGTATTGACACCTTTCTTTTAACTGATAATAGCCGCCCTACACCATTAAAATCACGATACAGAGCTGGGAACAAAACACTTTTGAGAGTAAACCAAGTTCGCCAGCACAAAATTTCAAAAAGCATTCAAGCTGAACTATTTTTGCAACTTGAAAAAGATATTGAAAAACTAGATCTGTTAGTTTTCTCCGATTTTAACTACGGATTACTCCCACAAGCTCTTGTCGAGAAGATAATCAGTTTGTGCAAAGCAAATGACGTACGAATTGTCGCCGACAGTCAAACATCATCACAAGTTGGAGATATATCTCGATATAAAGACGTAATGCTCCTAACACCGACAGAAAAAGAAGTACGCGTAGCATTGAATAATGTAGATGATGGTTTACCTATATTGGCGCAAAAACTATGTGAAAGAGCAAACCCGACTTGCTTAGTAATCACTTTGGCAGGAGAAGGTATTTTTATTCATCTACCGACTAAAAATGGCCAATGGGAAAATGATATGCTTCCTGCGATTAACCGTAATGCGGTTGATCCTGCGGGAGCTGGTGATTGCTTCTTAGCTGCCAGTAGCCTGGCATTGTGCTCAGGTGCGACACCTTGGCAAGCTTTTTATATTGCAAGTATTGCAGCCGCTTGCCAAGTAGATACTCTCGGAAATCAGCCACTGTCCTTCAACACGCTACAGCAACGAGTACTGGAGTCATTCAAAAATATATGAAAGCAATATTGCTTGCAGCAGGGTTAGGCACTCGGTTAAAACCTTTGACTAATACAATTCCAAAATGTTTAGTGCCTATTAATGGCAAGCCTTTATTGGCTTATTGGTTAGAAAAGCTCGATAAACTTGGTGTCAGCGACATACTCATTAATGTGCACTATTTCGCTGAACAAGTAGAAGAGTTTGTGTCAAAGTCCGAATATCGTAATAAAATAACAATTGTTAGAGAGAAAAAGTTACTCGGTACAGGCGGTACTTTGATTAGTAATAAAGAGTTTTGGCATTGTAGTCCCACCATGGTCATTCATGCTGATAACTATTGCGAAGATACCCTTACTAATTTTGTAGAAGCCCATTCAAAAAGACCCAAAAAGTGTGATGCTACGCTTTTACTTTTTGAATCTGCTACTCCCTCTGCATGTGGTATTGTTGAACTTGATTCAGACGGTTCAATTCAAAGGTTTCATGAAAAAGTATCCAATCCACCAAGTAACCTAGCAAGCGGAGCATTGTTTTTATTCTCCGAAGGAGTGTATGAAAAATACTTTTCACACTTTAAACAGGAAAGCTTCTATGAGATTAGCCTCGACATGGTGCCTTTATTATTGGGCAGTCTTTATAGCTATAAAACCCATCTGAGATATATAGATATAGGCACTCCACAAGCTTATAATAAACTTCAAACTGAGTTGCTGGCTATCAACAAACCTGCTTAATATTAAGATAAATAAAAACTAGGATATAAAGTGAAGTTATCTGAAAAACTTAAAAACAGCATTGCAAGCCATTCAAAACTTCCTGCAATTTTGGTTGATAATCAACACATTACTTATGAACAGCTTGCACGTTACGCTAATAATATTAACACGAGTGAAATAAGTGATGCTGAGCAAGTTGGAATTTTAAGTTACCGAGATGTTCACTATTATAGTACCGTACTTGCCTGCGCTTTGGATTCACGAACATTTATACCGCTTGGGGTAAAACTGCCAATAGCTAGATTGGCTTCAATCATAAAGCAAGGCAACTTAAAGTATGTTTTATACAGTAAAAAATATTTGTCGATTAGCCAGGCATTAATAAAAGCACTCCCAGATAGAGTATTTGTATGTTTGGACGATATAGTCAATAAAAGCATTGTATCAACCAAATCACTACAAGCTCGCAGCCTATCCAATATCGCTTATGTTTTATTTACTTCAGGTTCTACAGGCTCACCAAAAGGTGTGCCTATTAGCATCGCGAATCTTAAGTCTTACCTTGATACTATGTGTGAGTCTTTACCACTTAGCAATACTGATAAGGTTAGCCAAGTATTTGACCCAACGTTTGATCTAAGCATGCATGATATATTTGTTACTTGGCTGCAAGGTGCTTGTCTTTACGTAGTGCCTGAAACCGCTATATTTGCGCCAGGTAAATTCATTAAACAACACGGGCTTACAGTGTGGTTTAGTGTCCCTTCTACTGCATCAATTATGGCTAAACTAGGAATGCTTAAAAATGATGCCTATCCTAGCCTTCGTGTGAGTCAGTTTTGTGGTGAGCCCTTACCTAGAACACTCGCTCTGCAATGGCAAAAAGCAGCACCAAACAGCAAGGTTATTAATTTATACGGACCAACTGAGGCTACAATAGCATGCAGTAGATATGTATTTGATTGTAATGATGATAGTGATAGTAGCTATATTCCTCTGGGTAAAGCACTTAAAAACATGAGCTTTGATTTAGATGCACAAGGTGAGCTTTTGATTTCGGGGCCTCAAGTATTTTCTGGGTATTTAAATGACAATATTAAAACTCAGCAATGTTTAATTAAAACAAATAACATAACCCATTATCGAAGTGGTGATCTCGTAAAGCGTGATGCTCAAGGAGTATTTCACTATATTAGCCGTGTAGATGACCAAGTTAAAATCCAGGGATACCGCGTTGAGCTATCAGAAGTAAATACACTAGCACAAAATTTTTTATCAAACCCTTTGGTACAGGCTATCGCAACGCCAATACAACAACCTCAAAGTTTGACTTTATTTATTTGTAATCCAGCCGATAAAGAAAGTGAGCAAACACTGATTGATTACTTAAAGCAACAGCTGCCACTTTATATGGTGCCCAAAAAGATTATATGGATCGATTCCATGCCACTAAATAGTAATGGTAAAATTGATAAGAGCGCCCTACATACCATGACGGAGAAATAATGAGCTTAACAAATTCGATTGAACAAGCTATCAATAATAAATTAATAGAAAAGCATGGTGAGCAAATACTCGTATCATTGAATAAACAGGATAGTTTAATAAGTTCAGGTCTTTTAGATTCACTTGATTTTATTAGTATGTTGATGGAAATAGAAAACAGCTTAAATCTTGATATTGATTTTGAAGAAGCAGACCCTGTGCAATTTACTTCTTATAGTGGCCTAATACAGCTGCTTAGTGAGTCAGCTAATGCCTAACAAAGTGAACTGGCAAGAAATATATAATACGGAATATGTAAATGCTCCTGAGTGTTGGAAAACATGCGGTGGTTACTGCTGTAAAAATTTTTACGGAGAGCATTTTAATATCCTAGACAAAAGCGGTGTATCTTTACCTCTTCTTGAAAATGAGTATGAGTACTATAAATCAATTGGTGGTATTAAAAACATTACTACACCAGCAAAAAAGCGCACATTTACGCTTTCAAACGGTAAAAGCTTCAGTATCTACTTGCTCTCTTGTCAGTGTGGTGGTTTATGTGAACCTCATGGACACAGACCCTTAGTTTGCAGAATATATCCCTATTTCCCTATAGTAGATGCGTTTGGTACTGTTATTGACTTTGAGTATTCCGCTTTAATGGATCTTTTTTACCGTGATCCTGATAATAACCATAAATGTACGCTGGTTAGAGAGCAAGCCATAAAGTTGAAACGTGAACTTACAGTTTCTATGAAACCACTATTACGTGATCCTGAAGTAGTTTTTATCTTTAGGTGTTTGAAGGAGCTTGTAGACCGCCTCAAAGAAAAAATGGGGGGCTTTATTGATACCTTAGATGAATCACAGAAAAAAAAGTTTATTGCTAAATATGAATGGATGATTCTGTCAGGCAAGCCGTGGAAAGATCCCGCTTTTTCAAAAAGAATTGACACTATCTACGACGAAGTGAAAGCAGCTTTCGGCAATGAGGACTTTTTGTGAGAAGTATCAGCCAAGAACAAATTATCGCAACATTACATTCAGTTGGTATCAACATGAATGATAGTGTGTTTATACACTCTTCATTATTTACACTTGGCGCTATAGAAAATCACTCTGTAAAAGAAGTGCCTGAGGCGTTTCTAAACAGCTTTAAAACTGCAATTGGTGATAACGGTAATATATTTATGCCAGCCTTTAATTATCAATTCCCACGCAGTCGCAAAGAAGATTTGCGCTCACAAGAATGTGTCTTAGGGTATTGGCCTGAGTGGTTTCGAAAACAACCAAATGTAGTACGCTCAGGGCACCCTATGTTCTCAATCTGCGGTTTAGGGCCTGATGTGGCAAAAATCTGTTTACCCAAAAAACCTGAATATTATGCCTTTGCAGAAAACTCAACGTTTAGTAGGTTAATAGAACAAGATACAGTGCTTGTACTGCAAGGCATTGGCCTTAGAGTCGCCACGGTGATTGTTCAAATAGAAGCAATGTTAGGATTAAAATACCGGTTTAATAAACCTTTTACCGGTGTGACAACGCTCACAAATGGAGAAGAGGCTAACGGTACTTTTTACCACTTTTGCTTTCCTATAAATAATGCCTACAGGGAAGACTATTCCAAGTTAGAAGCTGCATTATTAAACTCAGGGATTATGAAACAAGCCCAACTTGGAAGATCATTTATCTATACAATAAAAATGAAAGCACTTTATCATTTTGTAAAAGACTTTGTTGCTGATAACCAATTTGCATTGCTCAACTCTACACCATCTGAACTATACCGTTTTGAAAATGGACAAGAAATCTCCTATTCTGTCGATAAATAATTTTTTATATCGTTATATGCGGCAACGAGTACATCAGCTTGTCGCCATTGTTTACCACCTGATCTGCCTGAAATAATTATATTATCGACACTGTTTTTTAATGTATCAAAATTAGCTTGATTAGTTTTTTCAAATTCTAAATTTGGCACCGGAAAAGTGCCATGTATGACCTGTTTAACATGGCTGATACATGTAGCACCTTCGCCAACAACGTGCATTTTCTTTAATGTAGTCACAATTTCATCCACGCCATACTGCTCCACCTCTTCTGGCCTGCATAAAATTTCTGCCGACAAATTCGCATGCTGACTTTTAGTGCTGAGATTAGGGTATAACGTCAACCTAAATATATCCGTTTGATGATCCCACACCCATAGATAATGCGATTTTTGATCAAGTAAAGGCAAGTCAAAATTCAAATGAAATACAATAGCAGTTCTCAGTTCTGGCTTGTTATAAACTAAAGGTAAGCCTAATGCTTTTAAGGCAATAAACGGAGGAGCACTCCAAAATAACAACTGACACTCAAGGATTTCTGCTTTATTAGTAAGCTTTACTCCCGTGATCTGCCGTCCATTAGTCTCTATTTTCTCTATTGATGAAGAAAGTACAACCTCAACTCCAGCGCTTTTAACTTTAGTTACTAAATACTCAACCCAAGACTCAATGCCTTTATTTTCTAATGGATAAAAGTAATTTGGAGTTTTTGAGTTGTCTTTGGTTTGTCTTTCATGAAAATGCGCTTGCGTTTGATATCCAATTTTAGCATCAAAAGTAGGAATATTTTTCAGTGCATTTGCAACATCGGGCTCAAAAGCAAGAATGCGAGTAAAGCCAAATAGTCCTGCTGCGACCGTTAATGTATTTAAATCTGTATGTTTACCATAGAGCTTATACAGAATTGGTTTAATAATATGCTGGGTAAACGTCTTGCCTAATGTTTCTTCGCAATAGGAGAGTATAAGCGGGCTACCACTAGCAGAGGTTGCTTGAATAAGCTCAGCGCAACCTTGATAATACACTTCACTCGCAAGTTTGTGGCTATCTGGAAACGGAGAGTTTAAATCCCACTCACCGGCAAAGTAATTACCTGATTGCAGTTTTTCTATTACATGCCAATAGCGCTCTCTACTTTCTAACTCACCAAATAATAAAGTATCAAGTTCGTTTATCCCAGTTTCGTTTGGTATGTGCGATCCCATATCATAATGCGCACCAGAATCATCTTTTACCGAACAAAATAGACCACCAACACGCTCACTTTGCTCAATAATCGTGACTTTCTTAAAAGACTGTTTGAGCAGTAATGCCGCCATTAAGCCACATATACCACCACCAACAACGATTGTTGAATCTTGCATAATATTTCTCCAAGAAACTACTAAGTAGTAGTTATAAGATAACTATCCATAATTACGTAATTTATGAAGCAGAAGGCTTATGTGCAAAAATCGTTCTTTGTGCAGAAGTGATCTGTTCATTATGATCATAAGAAACATCGTATGATTGCTGTGATATTACAAATTTACTGAATAACTCACTAACATCATTCTTAGAAGCAAAAAAGAGACCATCAATATCAGGAAAGTAATTAGGTAAAAACTCTCTCGCAAACCCATTTTGCTGATATTTTGCTGTTATAAATGCAGGGTGCGTATCCGCATACATAGTAGAAAAGATACAACCGCCAGGTTTTAACACTCGGTAAGATTCACGCAAAGCAACTAAAATATCAGGGCGAGGGGCACAGTTTAACGCGCTTCTATCTATAACTAAATCGAACGAATTATCTTGCCAAGGTAACTGAGTAAAATGACCATTAACAAGCTCAGCCTCAAGCTTTAACTTTGTTAGGCGCCCTTGGGCAAAGGACAAAGCAGCCGATGATATATCAATCCCTGCTACATCAATGCCCTCCTCTGCCATAAAAACAACATTATTCCCTGCGCCACACCCTAACTCTAATACGCTTAGGTTTGGTTTAGTGCGTTTTAATCGCATAACCAATGAAACTATCGCATCATAAGGGTATTTATTTAATTGCCTACCTTGCTGGTAAATGTTCTCCCAAGTTGCCACTTTACTTCATAACCAAAAGTGCTTGATGTTCTAATTTTTCGATGGCTGACGCCATGTCTGAAACATTGCATCCGTATTTATCAGCAACCTCAATTGAGTCATGCTCTCCATCACTATAATTTAGCAACATCTTAATATGATTAAGCTCATCAAGTTGACTAACGCGCTCTTTACTAAAGAAACTTAATGTTGGATATAAGCCTTTACTTCCTAAATTAGGCTCTCCGAATGGGAGTGTATTCTCAAAAGTTGCTGATTGCTCAAAAGCCAAAAATATCTTTTCTAATTTATCAATACTATCAAGCAATGGTTTTATTCCCATAAACGCTTTTGTATCAAGGGATGTATGGTATTGATGGTAGCCTGAGTGAAAGCTACGGCTGACACAACATACTGGCAACTGGAAGCCTGGTGAATTGTATTGCCTCTCATCAGAGCCACTTAAAGGGCTGAACTCTATATTATTATGGTTAAAATCATGTTTATTCAAATGATAAAGTAATTTGTCCAACAATCCATCGTCATTGCGGCTATGTTTGAACACTAAGTTTTCAGGTGCTCCTCCCATACAGTTAATCACTAACCCTGAAACCAAGTTCTCCTTAAAGTGCTCTCCCATTAAATGTAACAGCCCTAAACTGCCTATTGTTTCTGGGTGTAATGCAAAACGATAAGAATAGCGGCGTTTAGGCCATTTCTTAATGCGGTGGTATAAGCCTAAAAGCACTAAAGGGCCACTTAATTCGTTGTTGGCCATTGATGGGTGGCATAAGTAGGAGCTTAACAATACTTCTTTTTTTGACTCACCACGTAATACTGATTGGGCTATATCTAACGTTCCGTCAACAAACCGACTGTTTATGACAGCCCTATAGGTGCCCTCTGTAAGCTGCTCACGTTTTTCATGAGCAATACAAAAACCCCAACGTTTTTTATAATAGCTTGTTACATATGGAATTGCGCTTGGCTGCTCGGGCAAACTATAAAGATGCTCTTGTAGTTCAGTTAAGCTCAACTCAACATCAACAGGCTCTGAGTAGTTAACTACTTCAATATTTAGCCTATGCATATCTGCAACTTTCTCGCCATTAGGCCCAATTAAATATGCATCTTCACAATGCCACTCCTGAGGCACAGTCCAATCAAATACTTTCTCGTTAGAATTAATAGACGAAATATTTAGAGGCATATACCGAGAAATAATATCATAGCTTTGTCGTAAACCAGGGCCTGTTATTGAACGAAGAATAGGAAAAAGTTCATCGAACAAATCACTAAAAAACACCTCAGACTCTTGATATTCTGACATTAACTTACCTTCCCTAAGTCACACTTTTCATCATAGTGGATTTTATAATCATCCATAATCTCTGTGATATAGCTTTTCCATAATTCGTTTAATTGATGGTATTGCTCTATACAAAATCCTTCGCTTTCATATTGGTATAACAACGTAATCATTGGGCAATGGTAATATAAGAGCGCCCCTTTGATGATATGAAACAGATGTTCTAGGCTACTTCCTTTTAAAGAGTAAATATATCGGGCCTGCCTTTGAAGCTGTTTAGCACAGTCAATTCTAGTTGAGCTTGTTTCGTTTGCTATTAATAGGATGTGTTCACATATTTCGTCAAGTCTATCAATTGCAATAAATTTATCTTCTACGTCATCAATTGGTAATACATTGAAGAAATCTTGCTTGATACTATTAATTGTAGAGTCCTTATCTAACGGTATTTCTAGATCCATTAAATTTTCAGCACTGGTTGGAATAGCACCTTGAAGTTTGGCTCCGTTTCCAACATTAATACAATTACTAACTTTAAAAAGGTTTAAAAGCTTTTCTAGCTGCACGTGAGCAACAAGAAACAAATCATTTGATATAACATGGCCACCCAAGTTTCCATCAATCATTCGTCCATCAAACTCTAAACATCCATATCCTTTACTGTCGTCGTCATCATTATTAGCTTTGTAAATGCTATCTTTACTGTGGTGATAACCAGAAGGCTGTTTTCCGTTATCAACCCCAAATAAATAAACATTACGAAACCCCATATGGAGAAAAAATGAGAGTGCAGCGTTTGCAACTACTGGATTACAGTAAGGAATGAGCGGCAATATTTGTGCAGTGTGAATTTGAGAAAGCACATCAAGTAAACATGTACCTGCTTCATTTCCTTTACCGGCAATTCCCGCCCATTTGTAACGTTTATTAGTATCTGGGTACAAAGTATTAAGGCCCAGTAGGTTTACTTTTTTATATTCATCTGCAGGAAAGATGTTACCGAAGATTTCATAATTAGAATATGGACGTTCTACTAAAACGTGAAAGTCTGTTGTAATTCCTTTTTTATACAGTGAAGCGATAGCTGTTCCAGCAGCAACAACAATACCTTTGTTCTGGTTCTTTTTTAAGAATTCTTCAGCTTCATCTAGCGACGGGCCATTACCAACAATAAAAATCGGGGTGTCATGATCAAGTTTCTTTGATTTATTAGTCAGTAATGCGGCTTTGTTGCGAACGTGGTGAATACTATGAGCAAGCCCCGTTACTGCGTCGTTGTAGAAACCATGTCCGTATTGAAAACGGAAAAAGTCTTCAGTCCACTTTTTTATTAAAACATTTAGTTCATAACCTGGGGTATGCTGATAACAAAAGCTTCTAACTAACGAAAAAGCACCAATATCTTCGGCTATTTTTTCTAAATCATTAATAAAAGACTTGTGGTCGACACCTAAATGGAAAAACAAACAGCCGCCTTGAGAGTCAACTGTTTTAATTACTTCAAACCAGTCGGTGCAAAACAGGCTGGCAAAAAACTGCTCGAAGTCTGGTTCAATAAGAAAGGTATAATCAAACTGTGTGTGTTCTAGGAGTAATGGTACATGGTATCCAAGACCTATCCCAAAAATCACAGCTGAAGGGAAAGATTCAGGTAATGCATTAACTTTGGGTTCGCCACACTCTCGAACTTTTTTCATGAATCGAGTGAGCTTCACCATATAACGAGAATGAATACGTACATCTTCATCATTTTCAGGGTAACCAGTGTAATCTGTAAGGCTATACACAGGCCTAGCTATTTGTTCACTTAGCTGTTTTTTTGTTTGTGAGATTGGGTTTTGAGAATAAAGCAAAGCCTCTTTGCCTCGTGGAATAAAGTTTCCATGGCCTGACTCAGTAACGTGTAAGCAGAAGTCATCTTTAGTTTGATAGTTTTCTATCGCTGAGGCTATATTAGGGTAATACTCACGAAAACATGCTAGATTTTTTTCGAAGCGCTCATTCGCTTCATGTGCAAAGACAGCTTCTCTTTCTTGGTGCTTTAGAGTGCTTTCAAGCTTTTCTGACATTTGATCCAGTTCATTGGTAATGTCTATTCTATCTGTCATATAGTCTGCCTACTTGATGCTTTTATAAATATTTATTTTTTTTTGTGTACGCATGTGAACACCAAGTTCTTTTGCCGTATCTGCTTTTTTTATATTGATCTCTAACATGGCTTTATCAAGCTGTTGTAAAAAATCTGCTAAGAAAACCTTATCTTCTTCAGATAACTCAGAAGGTTTAGCAAACACTTCTCGTATAGTGCTATCAATAGACATGATAGTTGATTGAGCTGAATCAAAATCTTCGTTAGCAGCACACTCTTTAACCTTCGATAGATTGTGAGATATTTGGGACAATAACTTAGCCGACATTAGCGTCTATACCGTTCTCGCTAAGCGTTTTTTCACGGATATCATGAGGTATAGCATCCCACGCAGATTTTATCTCTTTAAGTAGGTTAGAAACTTCATCAACTATTGCCGGATCATTTTTTATCGTTGCGTCAACTAAGCGGTCAATCATGTAAGAATACAATGCATATAAGTTTTCAGTGACTTCACCACCTACTTCAAAATCTAAACACCCTCTCAAAGCTTCAATAATCGAAGTAGCCTTTGATAAGTGCTCAGCCTTTGCTTCCATGTGTTTTTTTTCAATCGCAACTTTTGACATTACCATTTTTTCAATCGCACCAGCCATTAGCATCTGAATTATTTCATAACGATCAGCACCAGCGACGCGAGTTTTGAGTGCTTCTTTTTGATAATTTTTAACTTTGGCGTTATACATATTAAACCCTTTTAAATACAAAATGTATTATGACTTGTTTCGTGTAAATCCTGGCAAGCTTGACAACTGGGCGCTCAAATAAGTTTGAGTAGATTGCATTTGTGCTAAAAGAACATCCAATCCAGAATATTGCTTTCTTAGACGCCCCTCTAGTTCACCCATTCTAAACTCATGATTTATTACGTCATCCTCTAAATCTTTTATTTGAGTATTTAGATTACTCTCGCGCTGCTTCATTATACCGTCAGAGTCAACATAGTTGCCTAGAAGTGTCTCAAACTGTTTTGCTAGACCACCATCACCAGCAAAAGCCTTGCCAATATCGTCAAAGTTCTCATCCATTGCAGTATTAAGACTTCGCACTAAAGATGACTTTTCAAGATAACCATCTTTTTTAACACCAATACCGATATCGAATATACTTTCAAACGGTCCCGCATCAGTTAAATTTGTAGACAATGTGTTTACAAGTTGTGCGCTCAGCGAGCGAATTGTAGCGTCACTATTAAGAGGCTTACCAACTCGAGACTGAAATCCTAATTGCCCGATCACATTGTTATAATTAGCAATAAATTCATCAATAAGCTTAGTTGCACTTTCTCGGTCATATTCTACCGCTAATTTAGCAGTTTCACCGTCAACGCTTTGACGTTTAGCAGTTATAGTCATATCTTGAACTGCATCTTTAAATGTATTTGTATCATTAGTTATTTCGATGCCATCAACTTTTATAACAGCACTTTTTGCTTCACTTCCTGCAGCTATACCGATTCCTCCAGCACCACCTGCATTCGCTTCTGTTGAAACGTTATCAAGCTCTGCATTATCATTGGTAATAACTAGGTCATTACCTGTTCCACTTACAGAAGATGTAAGAACCAACTTTGACTCTGTACCAGTATTAACGATATTTGCAGTTATGCCAAAGTTGTCATCGGAATCATTAATCGCATCACGTAAATCAGCCAGAGTTGCACCGGCGTCAACTGTTAAATCAAAGCTTTTATCGGGGCCGGCTGAAAAGGAAAGAGTGCCGCCTGATGCACTCACAACATCATCTGTAGATGTAAATATGGGAGGTACAGCATCATTAGAAACAGCCCGACTTCCCTGAGCCAACTCGACAACTTCTATGTTAAAGTCACCTGGAGTGATATCTGATGTCGGAGACACAGAAATTAAATCACCATCATCGCTTGTTGGTTGGGTTATGTTAGCGATTCTTTTATTAAAGTTATCAGGATCCGCAAGATCTTCAATCGTGTCTTGTAATTTAGAAAGCGCGCCTTTAATTTCTCCAACAGCTGAAAGTTCAACTTTTAAAGACTCTTCTTTTTTTACAAAAGCATTCATTTTTGGTACGTTTTCAGCATCTACTGAAGCCTGGATGATGCTCTCGAGGTCTAATCCGGATCCAATACCTGCGGATGTTATTAGTGGCATAATTGTCTCCTACTTCGAATTACCAAAAATGTTATGCAGTTTGATTTAATATCAAACCCTTGTTAGTTAGTTTATCGGCAAACTCTTCTAAAGCTTTAGCCACTTCACGAAACTCTTCTGTTGGTATCTCGCGTATGACCTCTTCACTTTTTTTATCAAAAACTTTGATAATTGGTGGATCACCATCTTCATCGAATTCAAACTTTAAATTTGTAGAAGCAACAGGAATATATTTATTTAACTTCTCTAAATTTTCTTTTACTTCATCAATGAGTGCTTTTCTTTCACCTTCAGAATCAAGCTTTTGACTATCATCAATAAATACAGGCTCTCTACTAGCAAGTTTAGGGCCAGCTTCACTAGCATTTGCTTTACTTGTAGCTTCGTTCTCCGCATTTTGATTTAACAAAGTTGAGTTTGACGGTTTACTCTCACTAGATTTAATAATTGCACTTACATCAGCCATAGCCGCTCTCCTTCAAATTACAAACAAAGTATAAGCCATTATCGAACTAAAAGCCCAATAATGACTTATTAAACCAACTAACCCAATAGCGACAAAGCTACCTGTGGACGCTGGTTTGCTTGACTTAAAATTGATTGGCTTGCTTGTTGTAATATTTGAGACTTAGTCAAATTAGCTGTTTCAGAAGCGAAATCTGTATCTTTAATACGTGATTTTGCAGCGCTTAGATTCTCAGCAATATTTGATTGGTTACGTATAGTTGATTGGAAACGGTTTTGAACAGCACCTAATTCAGCACGCTTTTTATCAACCACAGCAATCATAGCGTCCATACCAGCCATAACCGCTTGCGCATTTGCTTGTGAAGATACACTAATACCACTGGCTGTAAATACGGTAGCAAAATCATCATTATCTGCTGATGCACCTACCTGCGAGCTAATAGTTCCTGCAGTTGTACTTAAGGCTTCACCTGTTACAGCACTTGCAACACCTGCAATACCTGACATAGTAAAACCATTGTTAGCAACTATCGAATTAGCTGTACCACCAATGTCTTTCATACTAAAGCTAATATTCTGAACCGCATCAGCCCCTACTTGGAAGTTAGCAGAGTAACTGCCATCAAGTAAATTCTGACCACCAAACGTGGTGTCTTCAGCTACACGATTAACTTCTTCAGATAAAGAACGAATCTCTTCTTGAATAGCTAAACGGTCTTCATCAGTGTTTGAACCATTTGATGCTTGTTGTGCAAGTGTACGAACACGTTGGAACATTGAAGTAACTTCGTCAAGCGCACCTTCAGCTGTTTGCGCTAATGAAATACCATCATTTGCGTTACGGTTACCTTGGTTCAAGCCACTAATTTGCGATGTTAATCGATTAGAAATTTGCATTCCGGCCGCATCATCTTTCGCACTATTGATACGAAAGCCTGATGATAGACGTTGGAATGACGTATCAAGCTGGTTACCAGATTTCATTAACTGGCGCTGTGCGTTCAATGAACTCACATTTGTGTTTACATATAAAGCCATAATAGCCTCCGCTTTATCATTTTAAATAGAACATCAGCGGGATACCCCTACCCTGCTGAAATTCCAGACTTAGAGTCCTAGATTTTTAGTTCTCTAAATCTGTTATCGTCAGATAAAGTGAAAGCTTTAGCTTTATTTGATATTTTTTTATACTAAACTCTTTTCTAGCCTTGTAACAAACTCAAAGCTGCTTGAGGTCTTTGATTCGCCTGGCCTAAAATAGTTTGGCTTGCTTGTTGTAAAATTTGGTTTTTAGTCAAGTTTGCAGTTTCCATAGCAAAGTCAGCATCTTTAATTCGTGATTTTGCAGAAGCTAAATTTTCAGAAATGTTCGCCTGATTTCGTATTGTTGACTGAAAACGGTTTTGGACCGCACCTAGCTCTGCACGTTTTTTGTCTACCACTGCAATTAACGAGTCCATGCCAGCAAACACTGCCTGTGCATTTACCTGCGAAGATACGCTAATTCCCGCCGCAGTGAAAACAGAAGAGAAATCAAGAGTCGTCGCAGCTGTAGTACCGTCTATTGCACTTACACCAGCAGCAAGAGTAGACATTGGGCTGCCACCTACAGCAGATGCAACCCCTGCAACGCCAGAAATTGTAAATCCACCATTCGCAATCAGTGAATTAGCAGTTCCACCTACATCCTGCATGCTAAAGCCAATCGTTTGAACTGCATCAGCACCAACCTGAAAACTGGCTGAGTAACTACCATCGAGTAGGTTCTGACCACCAAATGTTGTGTCTGTTGCTATACGATTTACTTCATCAGATAACTGACGAATTTCTTCTTGAATAGCTAATCTATCTTCATCAGTGTTGGAACCATTAGATGCCTGTTGAGCGAGAGTTCTAATACGTTGGAATGTAGAGGTTATTTCATCCATAGCCCCTTCAGCCGTTTGCGCTAATGAAATACCATCATTTGCATTACGGTTTCCTTGGTTCAAACCTAAGATTTGTGATTGTAAGCGATCGGAGATTTGTAAACCTGCAGCATCATCAGCAGCACTATTAATACGAAGACCTGATGACAATCTCTTAAATGAAGTGTCAAGATCATTACCCGTTCTTTCTAGCTGTCTCTGTGCATTTAAAGCACTTACATTCGTATTTACAAATAAAGCCATAATAAACTCTCTTCTTATCTGTCAAAGTTAAGTCACCTTTATTTAGGTGATTTTTGACAAAGTGACTCGTCACAGAGGCAAACCTTAATGTTGCCGAGGCAAAAAACTGCCACTTTGCAGGTTAGTTAATAAACTTACTAAGGTAACAGCAAGGTTCAGGCCAATATTTTCTGAAAAGAGAAAAGGCCCCTGAAAGGGGCCTTTGGAAGATAAGTTTGAGAGTGGGTTAACAAAGCAAGAAATATGGCATAATTCATGCTTTGTATTTCATGTTCTACAAATGTTAGAACGATTCGAATGGATTTTTGGCGCCTCCGCTTTACAATCCTTCTATAGCGCCTTTGTTAATACCCCATTAGACAAAGGCGCTTTTTATTTTAAGTCAATAAATTGACTCATCTTTACTCATTAAAACAAATTATTAACCTAGAAGACTTAATGCAGCCTGTGGACGCTGATTAGCCTGACTAAGGATTGTTTGGCTTGCCTGTTGTAGAATCTGCATTTTAGTTAAATTAGCCGTTTCTTGAGCAAAGTCAGTATCTTTAATACGTGATTTCGCAGCACTTAAGTTTTCAGAGATATTCGATTGGTTACGAATTGTTGACTGGAAACGGTTTTGTACAGCACCCAGTTCAGCACGTTTCTTATCAACAACTGCAATTAATGAGTCCATACCAGCCATAACGGCTTGTGCGTTTGCTTGCGAAGATACACTGATACCGCTTGCAGTGAACACTGCCGCAAAATCATCATTATCTGCTGATGCACCAACCTGTGTACTGATTGTTCCAGCAGTTGTACTAAGCGCTTCGCCAGTAACAGCACTTGCAACACCTGCGATACCTGACATGGTAAAGCCGCCATTTGCCGCGATGGAGTTAGCAGTGCCACCCACATCTTGCATACTAAAGCTAATATTCTGAACTGCATCAGCACCGACTTGGAAATTAGCAGAGTAAGTACCATCTAATAAATTTTGACCACCGAAAGTGGTATCTTCTGCAACACGGTTAACTTCTGACGATAAAGAACGAATCTCTTCTTGAATTGCTAAGCGGTCTTCATCGGTATTTGAACCATTTGATGCTTGTTGTGACAAAGTACGAATACGTTGAAACATTGATGTTACTTCATCAAGCGCGCCTTCAGCTGTTTGTGCTAATGAAATACCATCATTTGCGTTACGGTTACCTTGGTTTAAACCGTTAATTTGTGATGTTAAACGGTCTGAGATTTGTAGACCAGCGGCATCATCAGCAGCACTGTTAATACGAAAACCTGACGATAAACGTTGGAATGAAGTATCTAGTGCATTACCAGAGTTATTTAATTGTCTTTGTGCGTTTAACGCGCTAACATTTGTGTTTACATATAAAGCCATGATGTCTCTCCCGAAGTAAACTTATCATTTACTCTCAAACTTACTTAAATTAAGCAGTGGTTGTTGTTTACAACGCTTTGCTTGGTTAATTAAGTTATCGGTCTACTCGAAAAATCCTTTAGCTTTTTTTTAATTTTTTTTAATAAAATACATAAACAACTGAATATATTGCATTTTATTTTTGTTAATTTAGTCATTTATCCTAAGCCATAAATCCAAACCTAGTAAAATTGCTAGATAGAAAATTAATCTGCCTTAGCATTAAAATATTAGTAATCAATAGGGTATGAATTTAAATGGTAGGAAAAAACAGAGTAAGGCAAGCTTTTGCCTTACTCTAGGGAAATTATAGATAATCAAATAAAGAAAGGTTAGCAAGTCGGCCAAAGGTTGCCTGTGATGCTTGCAAAGATGTTTCCTGCTTTGTCAGTTCCGTTATCGCTTCAGCCATATCTAGCTCAACTAAATCAGCACGAGATGCTTTATTATTAACATCAAGGTCGCTATTCGATTGTGTTATTTTCTCAGCTGTATTTAATCGCCCACCTAAACCGGCTTGTGTCAAAGAGACCTTATTCTTACCATTATCTAATTGCGTCATGGCATCAGCTAATACTTGTTCATAGTCTTGCTGACTGAGTGTAGGATCTGTTAAACCTGCAATGAGGTCTGTTAGGGTATTTAATATGTTCTCTTTTTGCGGTGCTTCAAGGGTAAAATCGACTTGCCCTGTAGCAGTGGGACTTATGTCAATTTCCATCCCTGCAAACTTAATTTGAGAACCTTCAAAATTACCGGTTTCAATTACAGTGCCTCCTTGCTCGACTTGATAGGTATTTGGTGTACCAGCAGTCGTTATAACATTAAAAGTATTAGCACCTGCTACCGCACTTGGGTCTGCGTTGTAATTAGCTTTGTGAAATGAATCAAATACTCCTTGTTCACTCACATATATTTTCGCACTTGTTATACCACCTGAAACTACACCATCATTTGATGCAACATTTAATCGTGCGTCAACATTTTCAAACACATCAAAACCGTTATCGCTGGATTTAATATCAACCCCTGCGGCAACCTTAATTTTATGCTGACCTTGGTCACCACCATATTCATACTTTCCGTTTGATGTATTAAATGAATATGTCTGTGTATTGTCTTGATAACCGGAAAAAATATATTTCCCATCTTCCGTTTTTGCATTCATCAAATCCAACACGCCACTTTGTATTGCTTTTATCTCCTCTGCAATACCTTCGCGGTCTATATCCGAATACGCACCATTACCCGCTTGAATTGTTAGCGTGTGAGCCTTTTCCAAAGAGCCTTTTATATTATCAAGCACACTTTCTTGCGTAGTAAGTCGGCTGGTTAACATAGTAATATTTTTACCGTATTGCTCATTCGCTTGAATACGGTCAGTGTAGAGTAATGCTCTTGCAGTAGCAGCCGGGTCATCAGAAGCTGACAGCACACGTTTTTGTGTATTTACTTGCTGCTGTGCTTTGTTTACATTTTGTTGGTTATCCAAAATATTGTTTATACTATTTTGGAACATTAGATTATTAGATAAACGCATACTTACCTCGCAGCACTAAGTAGTGTGTCAAAAATTGTTCGGGCCGTTGATAATACTTGCGCTGATGCGGCGTAAGATTGTTGAAAACGTAATAGGTTCGCGGCCTCTTCATCTAGGTTTACACCCGATAACGATTCGTACCACGCTTCAGATTGCTGGGCTAACGCATCAAACGCAGCGCCATTTGTTATTGCTTGATTAGTCACAACGCCGATATCTGTTACTAAACCCGCATACGCTTCATTAAACGTTTTTAAGTTATCAGCGGTTGCTGAAGTGACAACATTTTGACGAACTAATTCGTCCCCCTGTAATCCAGCGAGCTTTAGTCCGTTACGGTTATCATCAAAGCCACCTTCGTTAAATTCTAATGTAAAGGTATCCCCTACCGCAGGTACACCTTCAATATTAAAATCGAAACCATACGAATCATAGGGCGCACCGGCTTGCGCCAGCATATTTTCTGCCGGCGGCGTAATTGTAAACGTAGTAGAACCATTGCCATCAGTTACTGTATATTCATTCGCATTTGCAGTTTTAACCAAGCTAATATCACCATTTGCAAGTGCCGGCGGTGTCGCCGTAAAGCCACCTGATGTAACACTGGTGACTGTACCTGGTGATATGTTGGCACTGCCTGTGTTGTTGATATCATCTGCAGTTCTGACTGGTGAGGCAAGTGCCAGTGCATTTGGTCTATCTGTGGCAAGCTCTAATGTTGATGCCGCTTGTGAGTTAAGCTTCAGTTGAAATTGATCCCCCACATTCGCCGCGCCACCTGCTACCTCTATTTGTAAACCATAAAGTTCAATACCGGGATTGGTTGTGGAATCAATAACACCACCAACAATATTCGCTGTAGATGGGCTACCTAGAGCCTCACCTTTATTATCTATCGCTTGTATTTCAACCGTGTTCGCAGCAGTGTAAGTAATAATAAAGTCACTTGCTGGTAATTCACTCCCTTTGCCAGGTTCAACAGTACCTGTCATGGTTGATGTAGATGTATTAGCTTGGTATGCAAAGGCATCAACTTTAGGTACGGTAAAAATGTCTCCGCCAAGTTCACCATCGCCATCCATTCCTAATTTATTTTGTTCATTAAATGCATCTGCAATCGCCAGCCCCATTTGACCCAGTTGGTTTTGTGCAGGTACGAGTATGTCATCACGAAAGGCCAACAAACCACCAATTTGTCCTTTAATCGCGTCCGCATCAATTTCAAGCGGCACAGCTTTGCCACCATTCACATCAAGCCGCAGCTCTTTAAAGTCAGGATCAGGGTCTCCCGTCATAGAAAACAGGTTAAATGTACCCTCTTGCATAACAAGTGATTCGCCTGTGCCCATAAATAAAAGCTTTTCACCATTTTGGCCATCAAGCGTTTCAATATCTACCAGCTCCGACAACTCACGAATAGCTAAGTCGCGTTGATTGTAAAGTGTGCTAGAACTACTTTCACTGCGTGTACCGTGTACTGCTGCAATTTGCTTATTCAATGCGCTTACATTTTGGATCAATGTATTCGCTTCATCTGAGAATATTTCAAGCTGTTCATTAACAACATTTTTTTGGTCAAAAACAATACCTGACAAGCGGTCCATCTGCTCGATAAGGTTTTCAGCATCCGTCATCACCAATGATCGGGCAACGCTGGAGGAAGGCTGATTAAGGCTTTCTTGTACATTATTAAAAAGCGAGTTAATACTTGTAGAGAGGCTGTTAGACTCTTCAGAAAATAATGTATCTACACGACTTGCCTCAGTGACAAATTGGTCGAAGAACGCTTTGTTTGATGTATCACGGTTAAGTTGTTTTTGGGCAAACTCATTTAAAAGTCTAAATGTTTCACCACGGCCAACTTGATTGTCGACCATGGTCATATGCTCTGTACTTTCTCTTACATAGCCTTTGGTATTTACATTAGCAATGTTTTTACTGGTCGTTTGTAGCAATTCAGAATTTGCTCGAACACCTGAATTAGCAATGTTTAATAAATTAAACGACATGTTAGTTTACTCCTTGGCGAACCAATGTAGCTGCCAGTGATTTAAGATCAGATCTGTTGAGAACCTGCTTAATTTTATCAGCGTAATTGGGGTCAGTTGCATAGCCTGCTTTTTGTAAGGAATCTAAAAAGGCAGCAGGTTTTGCTGTATTGTCGAGTGCTTCTTGATAGCGTGGATTTTCATTTAAAAAATCGACAAAATCATTCACACTGTCTTTAATTGAGTCGTAAGCCCTAAAGCTTGCTTGTTTTTTTACTGGCATACCTTGTTCAAATTCAAGCGTGACTTTGCTAGCTTTGGCACCATCCCAGCTGCGATCTGACTTAATATTGAACAGGTTGTTACTGCTACTGCCATCCGCTTTGTTAATAATATGCTTACCCCAACCAGTCTCAAGTGCAGCCTGCGCAACCATTACGGCAGGATTTAATCCTATTTTTTCAGCTGCTGATTTTGCATGCTCCCACACGGTGCTAATAAATGACTCTGCATCATCAAACGCCCCTTCGTTTTTATCATATGCTTTCGTTGCGATATCATTTTTGTTTGTCAGTGAATCATTCGACACACCTGATGCACGTTTATCGCTGGTAAAATTATCAACCGAGCGAAGTACCGAGCCTGGGGTGAACTTTTTCCCATCAGGAGAAAGCTGCTGAACTATTAAATCAGCAAGACCTAAAGAACCATTTGAAGACAACTCCACTGAGAGTTGTTGATCATGCATCTCTTCAAAAAACTTTACGCCGCTTGAATTAAATGGGCTGTTTTTATCCTCAAACGCATCATTAGCTTTACGCATACTTTTAAGCAGCATCTGCGTAAAAATAGATTCAAACTGTGCAGCGGCTTGTTTTAGCGCATCTTTGGAAGTGTCACTAGAGGCATCACTTTTTAAGGCACTTTGACGTAATGAGTCTAAGTTCCCTAAATCAAAAAAGTTTTGCTTATCGAGGTGATTAGTATCCATCAGCTTTTTGACACAATAATTAATAATGATATTAATAATGCAATATTTGCGCCAAAGCTAAGAAAGAGTGGGAAGTTGAGGAGTCTAAAAACTTAGATTGATAGAGCACGTCACTCCCTTAGTTTTCAAAACTAAGGGAGTGCCTAAAACTAAATAACAACGAGTTGGCCATTAATAGCACCTGCTTCTTTGAGTGCTTCAAGAATTGCCATCAAATCACCAGGAGCGGCGCCAACCTCATTAATTGCTCTCACTAAATCATCAAGGCTTACACCTGGGTTAAATACAAATGCACGTGAGTCATCTTCATTAACATCAATAATTGTTTGATTGGTTACAACCGTTTCACCCTCGCTTAATGGATTAGGTTGCGATACATTTTGTTGCTCCGCTATCGTAACCGTAAGCCCACCATGGGTAATAGCCGCAGGTTGTAACTTCACATTTTTACCAATAACAATGGTGCCCGTTCGTGAGTTAACAATAATTTTAGCCGACGTATCAGCAGGCTTGAATTCTAAATTTTCAAGTGTTGATAAATACGCCACGCGTTGAGATGCGTCACGAGGCGCTAAAACACGGATAGAAGCAGCGTCAATTGCTTGAGCACTGTCAGGGCCAACTAAATCATTAATTGTCTGTTCTAAACGTTTTGCGGTAGTAAAATCAGGGCGATTTAAATTAAACGTAATGTAATCACCTTGCATGAAAGGACTTTTAATTGCCCGCTCAATAATTGCGCCATTTGGAATACGGCCAACTGTTGGTGTATTGATTACAACTCGGCTGCCATCGGCTCCTTCTGCTCCCAAACCGCCTACAATCAAGCTGCCTTGTGCTATTGCATACGTATTACCGTCAACCCCCTTAAGGAATGTTTGCAGTAATGTACCTCCGCGTAAACTACCAGCACTACCAATTGACGACACAGTTATATCAATCATTTGGCCTGGCTTTCTAAAAGGAGGAAGCTCTGCATGTACAGCCACCGCAGCAACATTTTTTATCTTTGGTTTTAAATTACTAGCCATAGTAATACCAAAGCTATTTAACATGGCTTTAAAGCTTTGTTCAGTAAAGCGGCTTTGCTCGCCTGTGCCCGGTAAACCAACAACCAAGCCATAGCCTATTAACTGATTTGCTCTTACACCTTCAACCATTGAAACGTCTTTAATGCGCTCTGCAGCGGCACCAAAATGCCAACAGAGTAGGCAAATACTTAAAAAAACTTTAAAACCGTTCATAACCACTTTCCTTTAAAAAGGGAATAACGCACTACTGAAGAACTGAGTTAGCCAGCCGGCGCTTTGTGTCTCTTGCATTTGTCCTTTACCAGAGTATTGGATACGTGCGTTGGCAATTCGATTTGAGGTCACCGTGTTATCGGCAGTTACATCTTGAGGCCTTACAAGCCCTTCTAAACGGATAAATTCTTCACCCGTGTTTAATGTAAGCCACTTTTCACCACGGATAACTAGATTACCGTTAGGTAAGACACGCATCACATTGACAGAAATATCACCAAATAAGCTATTAGATTGATTCGACTTTGAATCCCCTGTAAATGAGGAGTCCGAACCAACACCAAATTGAATACTTTCATTGCCAATATTGACTGGTAAGCCACCAAGACCAATAACAGGGTCTAAGCTGGCATTACTTTCTTTATCGGTTTCTGTTTTCGCCGCTTTCGATGCTTGCGTCGATTCTTGAAGCTTAACAGTGATTATATCGCCTGTTCTTAAAGCTTTTTTATCTGAGTAGAGATCATTGGCTGAATAGGTGTCAAATAATGACCCTGTAGGCACAATTTGTTCTGTAACTGGCTCTGGGTACATTGGCGCATAGTAAGGATCGTCTTGAACCACATGGGTATTTTGTGTCGTTACACAACCACTCAATAAACATGCACCACTTAAGGCAATAATAAAAGTACGCATCACATAACCCCTTACACTTTAAAGCTGTTGGTTAACATAGCTAAGCATTTCATCAACCGCTGAAATCACTTTTGAATTCATTTCATAAATACGCTGTGTTTCAATTAAGTTCACCAGCTCTTCTGTCACGTTAACATTCGATGTTTCAAGTGAACCTTGTACAATTGCGCCTAATCCATCAATGCCAGGGTTACCTTGAACTGGTGCGCCACTAACAGCCGTTTCGGTGTAAAGGTTTTGCCCAACTGGCTCAAGGCCTGATGGATTAATAAAGTCACTGATTGTCAACTGACCTATAACCACATTATCTGGTTGGCCTGCGATACTAACTGAGACTTCACCATCTTGTGACACCGTAATTGATTGTGCATCGTCAGGTACGTTCATTTCTGGTTGCACAGGGAAACCAGCACCTGCTGTAACAATTCGACCATCTTCATCGGTGGTAAATTGGCCATTACGAGAATAAGCAATATTTCCGTCAGGCTGAAGCACTTCGAAAAACCCAGGGCCTGAGATCATCCAATCCAATGAGTTTTCAGTAGTAAGCATGTTACCTTGAGAAAAGTTCTTTTGGTTTGCGACAACTTTTGCACCGGCACCAAGCATTAAGCCAGATGGCATTTCGGTATCTTGCGATGAACGCCCACCAGGTTGGTTTATATTTTGATAAAGTAAATCTTCAAATACTGCACGGCTTTTTTTGTACCCTATGGTACTGGCATTGGCTAAGTTATTTGAGATCACCGATATATCGGTTTGTTGGGCATCTAAGCCCGTTTTACTGATCCACAATGCAGGATTCATACTAATGTCCTCTCAATTAGGTTAAACAATGCGCAGCAACTGGGTATGACGTTCGTCAATTTCTTCTGCTGTTTTCATTAACTTAAGTTGTAATTCAAATTGGCGTTGATGGCTTATCATATCGACCATTTCATGCACTGGATTCACATTAGACATTTCTAACGTGCCACTCATAACTTTGACGTTTTGCGATATTTCACAAAATCCACATAGGTCATCAACTAATTTATCTTGCTTTGGTCTAAATAGACCGTCATTGCCTTTTTCTAGCTGGCTGTTATTAGCTTCAATAACTTTTAGACGATCAACCACCTCTAAAAAGTTTGCCGGCGCCCCTTGGGGCCTTACTTGAATTGAGCCATCATCACTAAACTCCACCTTTTCCACTGGCAATGGCAAAATAATGGGACCACCGGCGCCAACTACTTGGCGTCCGTGACTCGTTACTAACGCACCATCTGGAGTGATATTTAACGTCCCCACTTTAGTGTAAGCTTCATTGCCTGAAGCATCTTGAACGGTTAACCAACCTTTATCACTAAATGCAATATCAAGGTCTCGGCCAGTTTCAACAACGCCGCCCGAAGTCATGTTAGAACCTGGTCGTTCTTGCATAGAAAACACACGTGTAGGGAGGCCTTCACCAAATGCTTGCATTGACCTTGCTTGTGCAAAGTCGGCCTTAAAGCCTGTGGTGTTAGCATTTGCTAAGTTATTTGCTTTGAGCGCAAGGCCCCGCATACTCTGCTTAGCCCCTGACGCTGCAATGTAAACCATCTTATCCATAACATCGACTCGCGATAAAAATCTATATTAAGTATAAATGCAAAATAAGTGCCACAATAATTTGACACCACCTTTATTAAATCTAAGATACAAAAAAGGCTGCCATAAAGGGCAGCCTCGGTGTCGGATTATTGCAATGCAGTAAAGCGCTAAGCTATTAACGAATCTGCAAGATATTTTGTTGTAGTGTAGAGTTAACCTCTAGTGCACGTGAATTTGCCTGGAAGTTACGCTGAGCACTAATTAGATCTACCAGTTCATTAGTCAAATTCACATTTGATTGCTCTAGCGCTGATGAATTAATTGAACCTAACGTACCTGAACCTGGCTCACCAGCAATTGGCTCACCTGACGTTAAACTTTTCTTCCATGCCGTGTCACCCACTTGTGCTAAACCTTGTGAGTTAGAAAAACGAACCATAGCCACTTGGCCTAAGAAAGAAGTGTCACCATTACTGTATGACGCAACAACCTTACCATCTGTACCAATATCAATACCTGCCAAGCGCCCAACTGTCGCACCATCTTGGTCAAGCGCTTTCACTTCAAAGTTACTCGCATACTGGGTAGGGATTTTATTCGCAGTACCCGCTTCATCACGCCAATTTACTTCAACGTCATCAGGGAAACTAGCACCGTTCGTCAATAAATCTGATAAACCCGCTACACCGCCACCGCCGCCAGGGATCGCTATCGGATTGAAAGTAGTATCTGTATTAGGTGTACCGTCTGTGTTTAATGGTAAACCGCTGGCATCAAATTGAAAGGTAGAAATTGGTGTATATGGAGGGGCTGTTTCTTCAGCACCTGCTGGATTAAACACTTTCTCATCGAGTGTTGCATGAACTTGCCACTCATTTTCGTTACCTGTCACAGCGGCATCGGTTTTCACAAAGAAAAACTGCAATACATGCGGCTCACCAAGTGAATCAAATACTGTTGTTGATGTTGAGCTGTTGTATGATGCACTCACCGTAGGGTCAAAAGTCGTAATTGATGGCGCAGTTGAACGCGAGTCTAGATTAAATGAGCTGTAAACGTTTGTTGTTGCACGAGGTGAACCTGACGAATCTGGGATCTGTAGTGCAGAAGACGTACTTAAACTTACCGACGTCGTGTCACCCGTTGATTCATTAACAGGGAACCCCTGCAAAAAGTTACCTTTAGCATCAACGATAAAGTTATCTTGGTTTAACTTAAATGCACCCGCACGAGTGTAAGTAAAATCCTGTGCGCCTAAGTCTTCACTCATGGCAAAGTAACCTTCACCTGTAATCGCTAAATCAAGCGAGTTTTGAGTAAACTTAAGTGACCCTTGGTGAAATTGTTGCGCAACCATAGTGGTTTGAACACCATCACCATTTTTTGTTTTACCCGAACTAAATACAGATGATGCATACACATCTGCAAATTCAGCGCGCGACTCTTTAAAACCAGTTGTGTTAACGTTAGCAATGTTATTTGCTGTTACGTCCAAATCTTTTTGAGCGGCTGCAATGCCTGTAAGTGCAATATTGAAGCTCATAATTCACCTCTAATTTATGAATGTGTAGCCGAAAGAAGGCTAACTAATAATTAATTTTTACGCGATTTCTGCTACATCAGTTAGCCTAACCGCACCTTCTTTAGTATTAATAATGATCCCATTGGCACCATTAACATTTACGCTTTCAATATTTTTGAAAGTTGCAATGGGTAAACTCGTGAAATCCCCTCCCATTTGACCCTCTGCTTTTACGGTATATTCACCATCGGGTAATTCTTCACCCTCAGAGTTTTTACCATCCCATTCAAAGCGCACGGCACCAGGAGGTTGTGAACCAAATTCAATTGTACGAACTAATTGGCCTGAGGAATCTTCAATCCGCAACGTTAAATTTTCTACGGGCTCTTGGGCAACGATAGTACCCTTAGCATCTCTACCAGCTGCTAAATCTAGCGAATCAGATTCAAGTAATGCTTGCTTGCCTACTAAAGTTGAAGCCTGTAACGCCGAATTAGATGTCATCGATGCTGCAAGTGATTGGAAGTTACTATTAAGGTTTGAAATACCTTCTGCCATAGTAAAATTGGTCATTTGCGCAATCATTTGATCGTTGTCAGCTGGCTTGCTTGGATCTTGAAATGACAGCTGCTGTGTTAACAAGGAAAAGAAATCTTCTTGTGTTAACTCATCACTTTTTTCTTCAGTCGAAACTTGTTTATCTTGCCACTTTAACGAATCTAGATAAGTCGACGACGTTGCACTGATATCGTTACTCATAACTTTTCCTCAATTACCGCTGCCCAAGCAACAGTGTTTTACTTAACATTTGCTTTGCTGCATCTGCAACTTGCACATTTGTTTGATAAGAGCGTGAGGCAGAAATCATATTAGCCATTTCTTCTACTACGTTAACGTTAGGTTTATAGATATAACCATTTTCATCCGCACTAGGATGATTAGGGTTATATTCAATCTGTAATGGTTTATCGCTCTCTACGATACCCAACACTTTAACGCCAACAGACGAACCCTGCATATTGCTTTGTGATGCTGAAGCTTTTGTAAGCTCTGCAGCAAACACTGGGTGGCGTGCCCGGTAGGTTTTGTCTTGGCTTGAGCTAATAGTATTAGCATTCGAGATGTTACTGGCTGTTGTATTTAAGCGCACATTCTGTGCACTCATACCGGTACCTGAAATATCAAAAACGTTATATAAACTCATGCTTAAGCTCCTTGACTACCGAGGGCTTTTTTAAGGCCTTTAATTTTACCACTCATAAATTGCAGGCTTGCCTGATACTCTAATGAGTTCTGTGTATACAAGTTTCGTTCCACCTGTATATCCACTGAGTTACCATCACCCGTATCTGCTTGATTTGGCGAGCGAAACATTTCTGCGTTACCTACATAGCGGCTTCCACCAGCGATGTGTTTTGCATTGGTCGTTACCATGTTATTGCCGCCCTGTTGGTTGCTTTTTGCCGCTTTTAAGGCAGAGGCAAAATCGACATCTTTTGCTTTGTAGCCAGGCGTATCAGCATTGGCAATATTGGTTGCTAATAATTCGGCACGTTGAGAACGGATCAACATTGCATGGGGATGCACCCCAAATGCTTTATCAAAACTGATAGCCATAACCATCTCCAAAAATTTGACTTGGGTTGATTAATGCAAAAGATGAGCCAGTTTAATTGACAACTTAAAGGTAGGAGTAAACTACTAATTTATAAAAGAAAACGGCGCATAAAAGCGCCGTTATTTAGAAACCAACATTGTTCAGTAAGGTCAGTTTACTTTTTCTGATAAATAATACCGGGGTTACAACGCACCATATCAAACTCAGTACTTAAGCCAGACATAGACTCTGAGGCACCTAAGAAAAGGTACCCCTTTGGGTTCAGAGCTTGAGCAAATTGCGCAATAATTTTCGCTTTGACTTCAGGCGAAAAATAAATCAACACATTGCGGCAAAATATAATATCGAACTTGCCCATTAAAGCATAAGAATCAAGCAAGTTAAGGTGCCTAAAACTCGTTAGCTTTTTGATTGGATCAGTAACTTGAGCCATGCCGTTGCCAGTATCTTTAAAAAACTTTTTACGTCTTTCAGCAGAAAGCCCACGTGCCAACGCAAGCGAGTCGTACTCGCCATGCTTGCACATATCTAGCATAGTGTTAGATATATCTGTACCAATGATTTGCGCGCCCATTTTCAATACACCAGGCTGCTTTGCTTGAAACTCAGCAACAGACATTGCTATTGAATAGGGTTCTTGACCAGAAGAACTCGCAGCAGACCATATTTTTAGCGGACGTCTAAGCTCTTTGTGCTCTGGAAATAATTTGCTTTGTAATAAATCAAATGGATACTGATCTCTAAACCACAAGGTTTCATTTGTGGTCATCGCATCAACCACGGCAGCTCTAAGCTGACGCTCATGAGGACTGAGTGTTTTACTTACAAGCTCAGAAAGAGACTCAACCTTAAAACGCACCATCAAAGGTGCCAGCCTGCTTTTTACTAAATAAAGCTTATTATCACCTAAAACAATACCGCACTGCTGTTCTAAAAACGTGCGAAACTGATCATATTCGCCCTGCTGTAAATGCTTATTTTCCAAAGTAACACCACCTGTTCGAATTAGTCACAATGAACCCACTTTTTCACCGCAGTTGCTAATTCATCTGGATTGAACTTAGCAATAAAGTCATCGGCACCTACTTTTTCAATCATCGCCTGATTAAAAACACCACTCAAAGATGTATGAAGAATAACATGTAAAGGTGCAAGCTTTGGATCAGCCTTAATCTCTGCGGTTAAGGTGTAACCATCCATTTCAGGCATCTCAACATCAGAAATCAACAAACCAACACGTTCAGTAATGTCGTGTTTGCAATCAAGCTTAGCTATTTCTTTTAATCGAATAAGCGCTTCTTTACCATTTTTAGCAAGTTCTGTTTGGACACCTAACGGCTCAAGCGCACGCTTAACTTGATTACGCGCCACAGCAGAATCATCTGCGATAAACACTATTCGCTCACCTAAGTCTTTTTGAATTTCGCCATCATTAGCAATATCAGCACTAACTTCTGTGTTAACCGGGCAAATTTCATTTAATATTTTTTCTACATCAAGAATTTCAACCAGTTCGTTTTCGATTTCAGTAACCGCTGTTAAATATGAATACCGACCAGCACCAGATGGTGGTGGCATAATTTTTTCCCAATTCATATTCACAATACGCTCAACACCACCGACTAAAAAACCCTGCACGGAACGGTTATATTCAGCGATGATAATAAAACTGTCTTTGATATTTTCAATTGCTGGGCCGCCCACTGCCATTGATAAATCAATCACCGAAATAGTTTGCCCACGAATATGCGCAACGCCTCGAATATACGAATTTGATTTAGGCATATTTGTTAAAGGAGGGCATTGCAGTACTTCTCTCACTTTAAACACGTTAATACCAAAGCGCTGCCGCCCTTTAAGTTTGAATAATAATAATTCAAGACGGTTTTGCCCAACCAGCTGAGTTCGCTGGTTTACTGAGTCTAAAATGCCTGCCATTTCAATCTCCTAAAGAAAGCTTTTAATAAGCGGAACAATAATTGCTTTCTTCTAATAAAGCTACATAACATTGCGGGAGCGTCTAAAATTTGACGCTAAATATTTATACCCTGTTTTCAACAATAAGCATAGTCGAAACATTATGAGTTTGTTAAATAAAAGCCGAAGATACAATGTTTTTTATTTTCTTGCCAGCTTATGCGTGGTTTCACCTGCGTATGGGCAAATGTATAGCAAAGAAAAACTTCAAACCTTAGCAGCTTCATACATTAAGCAACAGCTTCCTCCTAAAAGTGATGAGTTTACTCAAGTAACTACACTTGATTTAGACAGCCGCATTGCTGATCGGTACTGCGAAAACGCATTGCAATTAAATACACCATCAGAGCCCCCATTTAATAGACAAGTTACTGTGCAGCTTAGCTGTGAAGATTTACAAGGTTGGAGCCAATACGTACATGTTAGAATAGTTGAGCTAGCCCCCATGGTTGTTGCATCAGAGCACTTATCACGTGGAGAGGTCATTCAGGCGCACCACCTCAGTGTAGAGATGAAACCAAAACATTTTGTTAGAGTGCAGCATTTACAAGACACACAGCACCTAATTGGCAGCCGCAGCAAACGAAATATTCGCAGTGGTTTACCGATTGTTTTAAGCCAAATATGCATGGTGTGTAAAGGCGATAGCGTCAGTATTGTTGCGACAATACGCGGTTTAAAAATAAAAACTTCCGGTTTAGCGCTCGAAGATGGTACATTAGGTGAGCAGGTAAGAGTTAAAAATGCGAAATCAGGGAAAGTTTTAAATGCCCGTGTCGACGGTGTTGAGTCTGTGCAGGTTAATATTTAAATTTTCAAATTTATGCTAAAGTATTAAACATAGATGCCGATAAATAGGCATGTGTTGGATTCTGTATAGGTTATAATCATGGTAAGCCAAGTAAATAAAGGTCAGCAACAGGCTAATGTGCTGGCTAACACCAAACAGCAAAAGGTTGATTTGAAAAACAATAATGCAAATACAGCTCAAACAACTGCGCCTAAGGCAACCGCAGACTCGGTTAGCTTAACGCCACAAGCTCAACAATTGAAATCACTACAAGACAAAGCACAGCAATCTTCTGGTTTTGATAGCAACAAAGTTGCAGAGCTTAAAAAAGCGATCAGTGAAGGTAAATACCAAATTGATGCTGAAAAGCTAGCTAAGAATATTGCAGCGTTCGAGTTTGATGTATATGGCTGATCATAACGGTCTAATTGCATCAAAACTCACCATGCAGTTAAATTGCTTGGCATCACTGGTTGAAGTGCTTGACGATGAACTTATGGCAATTGCATCACGTCGTGGTGATGGCCTTAAAGACATTGCAAAGCAAAAGCTATCTTTTTTAAATACAATCCAGACACTCGATAAAGAGCTCAGTACGCTACTTAATTCAAATGATGCAAAGTCAGATGAGGTAGAAGAGTTAATCAGTTCTGTTCGCTCGCAACTAGAAACCTGTAAAAAGAAGAATGACATTAATGCGCATGCTGCTCATCAAGCGCAACTAAGCGTTAAGCAACTTAAGGATATATTGATTGGTGCTCCGACATCGATGACTTATGACCAAGGTGGTAGTGTTGTTCATGGCAGTAGTACGTTAGTTCACAACCTAAAAGCTTAAACCTCAGCGCTCACATTGAGCACGCTAACCCCCCCTGTTAGCACTATAGTTATTTACTGGATTTTTAATTTGCTTAATAGTAAGTCACTTTTTTTACTTCTCGTGGTTTGATCTCACCAATATATAAATCGTGTACACGTTTCATATCCAGTCTCAGCTCAGTAGCATAACTGTCGCCAACTGGGTAACTTTTAATAACTTGCGCACCTTTGATAATGCCTTGGACTTGGCTTTGTAATTGATCGTTTTGCGCGATGCTACCCTTTACAGTCGTTCCTGCGGTAATCTTTTGCCCATACACTTGCTCAGCAAGCTCACGGTATGCTTCGAGTTTAGATGCTTTTAATGCCATTAATGAGCGCTGTGTATCGTTGTCTCCAGGTTGAGCACTTATAGGCGCATAACCAATAGCCTTTAATACAGGGTAGCTATCAGGCTCAACGTATTTATACTGAACATGTTTATCAAAAACGCTACTACAACCAGCTAAGCTCACTGCTGCTATAAAAAAAAGTGTTGTACGCATAAGACCCACATTAAACTACAAAAATAATGACTTCTTTCAATGCATGATTAGTGCCATGATATATTCACACCTTGTAACTATTGGTATATTCCTTGCGTATGTAAGTTAATTAAAAAATACATTAGCGTGGAATCTAGCGATGAACAAACTTTTAAACTGTGCCCTTAGTGCGGCTACATGGCTTACCTTATGTGTAAGCTCAGCGTCCTATGCACAATGGTTTGAGTCCACAGGTCATGCAAACATTCAAAATGATGACATTTCACGAGCTAAGTCAGTTGCAATAAAAGATGCGATAACTCAAGCGCTGGTTTTTTCGGGAGCCCGTGTAACCTCTATGCAAACCTTGGTCGATGGCGTTCTCACCCAAGACCAACTAAAAATAAACAGCCATGGTGAAATTCAAAAAATTGAAATGATCAGTGAAGACCGCCGTGGTGATCAATTTGCTGTCACCCTACGGTTAGATATATTTCCGCAACAGGAACAGTGTCCAGCAAGCAGTTTTAATAAGTTTGTAGCTATCACCCAAACGCAACTCAAGCACCGTGAACAAGCCAAACTGGGTCAAATTTTTGACATTAGCAAAGCAAGCAGCGAAAACTTATATAAAACACTGAGTAATTCGCCTATCAGTACACGCCCTACTGCGTATTTTAACTTTCCAATTCGCGTTGGTGAGTTTTTTACACAACAATACGATTACAGCAACGCTTTACTTGAAGAGATTGCCACACGCAGCAACTCGCAATACGTATTATTAAGCCAGCTTGTGGATATATCGAATAGTGAAAAACTCAATAACGATTATGCTTTTTGGCAAGATGAAAGTTACCAACGCGCTTACAACATCGACTTTGTATTATTTGATGGCACCACATACGAACGCCTATGGCAAAAAAGCTATCGCGGAAAAGGTATTTGGCCATTTGAAAAAACAGACCGTATCGATGTATACAGCGAAAATTTTTGGGGATCTGACTACGGACAAACCATAACGGACATAAACCAAACACTCAGCTACGATTTACAAGCGGCCATGGCCTGCCTAGAAACCCAAGGTAAAATACTGCACATTGAAAACGGTAAACTTGTTATTAATTTAGGCAAAGCACACGGAATAGAAAAAGGCCAAATATTAAATATTGCTCACCACAATTACTTAACTGATGCCGCAGGTAATAAAATGCCAAACATGATCACCACTCTCAATCAGGTTCAAATTCAGCAGGTTTATCAGCAAAGCGCTATTGCACAAAGTATTGATAAACAACCACTGCCTAATATTCAAATAAATGATGTCGTTGAACTGGCTAACCTAGCGCTTTAGTCAGTTGCTGGCACAAACTAGGGTGTTCGCTTAGCCACTTAGCTAATATTTCAACACCTGCTAAATGTGGGTAGTGCTTACGAGATGCCATCACAACCGAACGTTGTTGAGTCGGAAATATAGGCAAGTAAGCAATACCTGTGCGTTCAACACTCGCAAGCTTTGGCACAAACGTCACACCGTCGTCCATTGCCACCAATGCTAATAATGTCTCTAAGCTATTACCTTGATACTCATTAGAAACATCAACCCCAGCAGCAAAACAAAATTGTTGCGCCTGATCTTTAAAGCAATGCCCATCACTAAGCATTAATAAGTTGCATGCTTTTAACTCATCCAAGGCTATTTTACCGCGATTAGCCAATTTGTTTTGCAATGACAAAGCCACTAAAAAATCTTCTTTATATAAATTAACCGTATGATAAAGCTTAAGTTCAGGCACATCTGCTAATATCGCAATATCAACGTCACCACTGTCAAGCGCGGCTAAAATAGTGTGGGTTTGCATTTCAACAAAAGTAAATTGGCTCTGGGCAAATGCCTCTTTCATTGAGGTAAGTAACGTGGGTAATAAATAGGGGGCAATAGTTGGGATTATCCCTATTTTTACCCTACCTTGTAATGGTGTACTCGATGTTGCCGCCTGCTCTTTTAAAATTTTAGCCTGCTCTAGCACTAACTCAACTTGCGGCAACAAACGTTCACCGTGTGTAGTTAGGGTAACTTGCTTGGTAGAACGGTCAAATAAGGTTACGCCAAGCTCTTGTTCTAGTTTTTTGATTTGCCCGCTTAACGTAGGCTGGCTAACAAAACATGCATCAGCCGCTTTACGAAAATGTTTGAAGTGAGCAACCGCTTTAACATATTCAAGATCTTTTAAATTCATAACACGCCTTAATGATAGTTAATACCTATCATATTAATACAAACAAACGATTGGAGCTATTATAACTTTCACGACATAATGGCTATCAACAAATCAAGAGGAACTAAAAACATGTTAAACAATATTGAAGGTCAAACAATTCCACAAGTTACATTCGCAACTCGCGTAAACGATGAATGGAAATCAGTGACATCGGATGACATTTTTAAAGGTAAAACTGTCGTTGTGTTTTCACTACCAGGTGCATTTACACCAACGTGTTCTTCAACTCACTTACCACGCTATAACGAGCTTGCGGGTGTACTAAAGCAAAACGGCGTTGATGACATAGTATGTGTATCAGTAAACGACACCTTTGTAATGAACGCATGGGCCCAAAACCAAGAAGCACAAAACATCACTTTATTGCCCGATGGTAACGGTGAATTTACTGACGGCATGGGCATGTTAGTAGACAAAAATGATCTAGGCTTTGGCAAACGCAGCTGGCGCTATTCAATGCTGGTTAAAGACGGCGTGATTGACAAAATGTTCATCGAACCAGACTTACCAGGCGACCCGTTTGAAGTGTCTGACGCTGATACCATGCTAGATTACATCAACCCTGAGCAAGTAAAGCCTGAAGCTGTAAGCATATTTACTAAACCAGGTTGCCCGTTCTGTTCAAAAGCAAAGGCATTACTTGAAGAAAAAGGCCTCGTGTTTGAAGAAATCACTATGGGTGCAGGTGCATCACTAACAAGCCTTAAAGCTATTTCAGGCCGCGAGACCGTACCACAAGTATTTATTGGCGGAAAACACATTGGTGGCTCTGACGATTTAGAAAAATACTTTGCTTAATTAAGTAATAATTTAAGCACATAATTAGGGGCATTCATGCCCCTACTTTCACCCTTTAACGTACCCATTTTATTAACTTATTTTGAAAGCCAGTTTTTTAATAAAATTGGTATCACACAAGGACACCACGATGAAAGAATTAACCACAGATGTTGTTGTAATTGGTGCCGGTACAGCAGGCTTAAGCGCATACCGTAACGCAAAGCAACACACGCCTAACGTACTAATGATTGAAGCAGGCCAATATGGCACAACGTGTGCCCGTGTAGGTTGTATGCCTAGTAAACTATTAATTGCTGCAGCTGAGGCTGCTCACTCAATCGAAACCGCACCCGCTTTTGGTGTACACAGCTCAAAACCTACAATCAACGGCGTTGAAGTTATGGCGCGCGTACGTAATGAACGTGACCGTTTTGTTGGCTTTGTTGTTGAGGCCGTCGATGACATCCCCAGCGAAGATAAAATTCGTGGCTATGCAACGTTTTTGGATACCAACCGAGTTCAAATTGACGACCACACAATAATCACTGCCACGCGTTTTGTTATTGCTACAGGTTCGCGACCAGCATACCCTGGCGCCTTTAATAACTTTGGCGATAGGCTCATCATCAACGACGACGTATTTGATTGGCAAGACCTACCAGAATCCGTTGCCGTGTTTGGCCCCGGCGTTATTGGCCTCGAAATAGGCCAAGCATTACACCGCTTAGGCGTTAAGGTAAAGCTATTTGGTGTAGGCGGCGCAATAGGCCCCATTACCGACCCTGTTATTAAAGATTATGCTAATACTGTATTCGCTGAAGAGTTTTTTGTTGATACCGACTCAAACGTTTCTGACATGAAAAAAGTGGGCGATAAAGCACAACTTACCTTTGAGGATAAAAACGGTCAAAAGCACACAGAACAATTTGATTATGTACTAGCTGCCACTGGTCGCATACCAAACACTGACAAGCTCGGCCTCGAAAACACAGGCATTAAACTTGATGAACGCGGCGTGCCTGTTGCTCACAAGTACACCATGCAATGTGGCGATTCAAATATATTTATTGCCGGGGATGCCAGTAATATGATCCCACTTTTACACGAGGCAAGCGACCAAGGTACTATCGCAGGGCAAAATGCGGGGCGTTTTCCTCATGTTCAAACTGGCCTGCGCCGTGCGCCTATCTCCGCTGTATTTAGCGACCCACAAATTGCCATGGTAGGTGAAAGCTATAAACAAATAACACAGCGATTAGGTGATTGTGGTTGCTTTGAAGTCGGTGAAGTAAGCTTTGAAAACCAAGGCCGAAGCCGTGTAATGTTAAAAAACAAAGGTCATATGCGTGTATATGCAGAGCAAGGCACTGGTTTATTTATCGGCGCAGAGTTCATAGGCCCACAAGCAGAGCACATCGCCCACCTATTAGCATGGGCAGTACAAAACAAAATGACCGTACCGCAAATGCTTGATATGCCATTTTATCACCCAGTGATTGAAGAAGGCCTGCGCACTGCCCTTCGTGATTTAAACGCCAAACTTAAATTTGGCCCAGAAATCATTAACCACTGTATGGAGTGTGGCCCAGGCGCTTAGGGTTTAAATCGTTAAAATAGAATACGCACACCAAAAAGGAAGCCTCAGCTTCCTTTTTTATTTAACAATACCGTACTTGCCATAGTATGTTAAACAAGCACCTTATCACCATGACTTGGCGGGGTTGAGGTAACAATAAACTCAAGATCAACATCGCCATAATTACATAGCTGATGAACAACTCCCGCGGGCACATGCAACCCCTGCTGAGCGTTTAATACATGAGTCACTGAGTCGACTATTAAAGTAGCCTGCCCACTGAGCACAAAAAAGAATTGCTCTGCTATATTGTGCTTATGTACTTGTTCACACGCCCCACTCGGCACCCGCTCCTGAATAACACTCAACTGCTCATTTTTAACCAAATGCCAGCCATCGCAATTATCGCCCCAGTTATAATGTTCAGCGTTATCTACTGAAATAGGCATTGCCATATCTTAGTCATCCCTTAAAAAATATTGTGCAACACGATAAAACATCGCAGTTGAAAATAGTAGTAAATTTAGTTCATACAACACAACCGCAGCTATTGCGCATAGAAATGTAAAACAGAGGATGTGAAGATAAAGAACACAGTTAAAATTAAACGAATTAGTTTCGTTTAATCAATGATTGTAGGTCAACTAAAGTTATGATGTCTGAAGTCAGGATTTGACCCCTTAGGTTTAGTATGTTAAACAAGCACCTTATCACCATGACTTGGCGGGGTTGAGGTAACAATAAACTCAAGATCAACATCGCCATAATTACATAGCTGATGAACAACTCCCGCGGGCACATGCAACCCCTGCTGAGCGTTTAATACATGAGTCACTGAGTCGACTATTAAAGTAGCCTGCCCACTGAGCACAAAAAAGAATTGCTCTGCTATATTGTGCTTATGTACTTGTTCACACGCCCCACTCGGCACCCGCTCCTGAATAACACTCAACTGCTCACTTTTAACCAAATGCCAGCCATCGCAATTATCGCCCCAGTTATAATGTTCAGCGTTATCTACTGAAATAGGCATTGCCATATCTTAGTCATCCCTTAAAAAATATTGTGCAACACGATAAAACATCGCAGTTGAAAATAGTAGTAAATTTAGCTCATACAACACAACCGCAGCTATTGCGCATAGAAATGTAAAACAGAGGATGTGAAGATAGAGAACACAGTTAAAATTAAACAAATTAGTTTCGTTTAATCAATGATTGTAGGTCAACTAAAGTTATGATGTCTGAAGTCAAGATTTGACCCCTTAGGTTCTTAGGTTTTTTGCTGCTGATAATAGCGACTGGCAAACTTACACTCTAGCTATGGGCGGTTTGAATACTAAAAGTAAGGATCGCCCTATAAAGCTTCATTACGATGTTAACGTGAATGAAGAGACAGGCGAATGCTTACAAAGCTATTACGATGGTGAGCTAATTCAAAAAGTAAAAGGTATTTGGTTTGCGGGTAAAACCTTTGTTACTCGCTTCTACCAATGGCGGTTAGAAAAAACATAACAATATTATTTTAACTAGCTAAAGCCCAATTATGAGCTTTAGTTATCAAGTCATACTCAAAGCATTGTTCTGAGGCTTTTCAGAAGACCTAAAGCTATAAAACGGGCTTTAGGTATATCAAATCCTCTACCTAACTTCAAAAACAACCTTTAGCTACCCACTTGCCTAAATGGCAAGAAAGCTCTTACTTGGAGTTCTGTAAATAACTATACTGAGCTAAACAAAAAGTACATATTTTCATTAACGAAGCTGAATTGTAAATATAAGAAATATTATCCAATGTTAGCCTTATGACAAAGAGCATATTTTTCAAACTAAGTGACATCTTAAAAAATTAATATTAAGATCAAATCAATAAAGTATTGAATCAGCACCACAGGAAGAGTGTAACTATGAGAAGCTTTAAACAACTACAAGATATTTTAGGCACACCACCAAATATAAAAAAAATCTACCTGATTGGTTGCACAGGAGCAGGAAAGACATCTTTAGTACAACATATAATTGACACAAAAAAATATGAATTCCCAGTTACATCTCATCGAAGAACTACTGTAGCACCAACTGAGTATGTTATTCAAAAAGACAGACCTTTCAAAGCAACTATAATTCTTAAGCAAAAGAAAGACGTTGAAATTGCAATTGAAGAGTTAATTCAAAGTGCAATTTTAAAAGCTAAGCAAGGTAACTGTGAAGTTGAAGATGTTATATATGAATTAGAGCAGTCTCCAGATGAGCGATTTAAGCTAAACCAGATGGTTAAAAATGAGACATTCTCGAAAATAGCTAATGAAGTTATCCATAAAATATTACCTTCTATAGAGGATAAAAACTTTAATGATGAGACTTTATTATCTGAAGCTGAGATTAAGAAATCTATAAATAAAATAACTGAAGAAATATTAAATGAAATAGAAGACAGCTTTAAATTAGCTTGTGGTAAAGAACACAAGTTATTCAGTGATAAGCCTATCAAAATAGAAAACATAGAAAGTAAAGATGAATTTATCATTAAATGTAAAAAACTCCTTAGCCATGATTTTGGCTCTATCTCTATCTTAGCAGAATACATTCGAATTGAAGGAGATTTATTAGCTAACTGGTTAAGCGCAGATTTTGAATTTGTCCTTATTGACGGTGAGGGAATTGGACATTCGTTAGGTGAAAAAAGAGATACACTTTCAGCCAGACATTATGATTACTTCAACTACTGCAATAATGTTGTATTAGTTGACGATGCAAATGATCCGTTTGCAGCTGGTGGTCATGGTGCAATTGAAGGCATATTTTTAAATGGATACGAGAAAAAGTTTCGATTAGTTTTTTCGAAGGTAGATAAACTCGAACAGTCTGACCAAAATGCATACTTTAGGAGAAGTTTAAATAACTTACGTAATGCATTAAAAAAAGATCAAATTGAATTCACGGTTGAAAACAAAGATACCTATAAATTAAATGCTCTAAATGATAGAAGCATTAATAATGATTCTAAGAAATCAATACAGAATCTATTAAGAAGCATTAATAAATCAAGTGAGACTAACACCATTCCATTAGAGTATGATTTTGATTTGCTACTTAAAGATTTTAGTAGTAAAGATTTAGTAAAAAACATTAAAAACCAGATAAACTGTGAGCATTGGACTGTAATAAAGGCACTATCGAGAAGACTGTTTAACTTCGAAGTCGAGTATAAACACTTAAAGCCAGTAAGCTGGATATTAATGTCTATAATGCGAGAGATAAGTCATTTCTTACAAAGAAATGACTTATCTTCTGAAGTATTAGATAGTCAAAATATAATTAAGCAAAAATTTTCTCAAGAGTTAATTCATTATATCTTTTTCAATCTTATAATTAACAAAGAACATTTGTGGCAGCAAGCTTTTGAAAAGAAAGGGATTGGTTCGAACAAAGAACGTCAAGACTTTATATCAGGGCAGATACTTGATGTTTTTTTACCACCTGAAGAAAATGAAAATGCATTTAATTCATTCAAAGATGATATCAAGAAGCTACTAATAAATGCAGGGGCACTAGAGCTTAAAACGGCAATAAAAACAGAAATTACGAACCTTTCTATTAGAAAAATATTTGGTCATAAAAACATAGAATGGACGTTGGGAGATGACACAAGTATATTAATTGGTAAAAATGGTTGTGGTAAGTCAACAGTATTAAAGCTAATCTATGCTTGCCTTCAAAATGATAAAGAGATGCTTGAAAGTTTTAACTCACCATACATTGAATTAACACTTCTAAAGACTTTTGATAACGGCGATACCCAAGAATCAGTAATAAGTCATAGCAAATCACCTGTAAATATAAATGTTAAAATGGTAAATACTTTTGATAACAAAGAGGAACAAAAGTCAGGAGAAGTACTAAGTTTAGACAAACAATTACACCAATTAATGGCAAAATTTGGAGAATTCCAAAGAAACTTAGTTCAAGCTGTTAATAAAAGAGTTGGAGAAAAAATGAAGGAAAGGGATTCAATGATAAAAAATCTTGATTCTTCTACAAATGCAGACTTTATATACTTACAAAGAATCACATCAGAAATTAATAAAGTGATCGAAGAAATAAATGCTCCATTACTCAAGTTCACCACAATAATTGATAGCTTTTTTGAAAAAACTGGCAAATCGATAGTATTTGACCATGAGTCTGCCCCTATAATGTTTGAAATTGAAAATGATGATGAAGCATATCATATTAAAATAACTGACTTATCTTCTGGTGAAAAGCAACTCCTGATAATATTTTTAACAGTTATATTACAAAAGAACGCACCATTCATATTGCTTATGGATGAACCTGAAACATCATTACATGTAGAATGGCAAGCGGTTTTCATCGATAAAATAAAAGAATTAAACCCAAACATACAAATTATAATTGCAACGCATAATCCGCTAATTTTATTAAATAGAGAGCAAGATGAAATTGGTATTATAGAATTGAACAATGAACAAGTTCAAAAACGTTCAAGAGGCACTAAATATCTAGACATTTCATCTATACTACTTGATCACTTCCAGCTTTCATCATTAATTGGCACTAAAATGCAAAAGGATATTAAAAGGTTTACTGAATTAAAATTAAATGAAGATAACCTTACAGATGATGAAAGCAATGAATTTAAAATGTTAAAATCAACACTTGAGGGTAGTTTAGCTGGTGACATTATATATAATAAGAAGTATTTTGAGTTTCTTAAATTTTTAAAATCAAAAAAGAATATTGAGTTAGATACTTATGAGAAAGCAACTGACGAAGAAATGGCTCAGTTTCTAAATGAATTTGGAGACATGTAAATGATAGATATGTCTAAATTATATACTCATAAAGATTATCCTGCTGCATTAAATAAATTTAACAGTAGCAAGAAAGCTAAAAAATGGGCTGAATTTAAAGACATTCATTTAACGTTAACAAATCATAAATGCCCTATTTGTGAATGCTCATTAAAGGATGATGAGTTATTAACTAGGTTTAGTGGCAGTAATAACACCAGCATAACAAAAATAAGTGCCACAATAGACCATTACAGACCCCAGAAATATTATAATTTTCTGAAGCTCACTCCTGAAAATTATATTTTAATGTGCTCAGAGTGTAATAATATATATAAAGGATGTGAATTTCCTCTTTTTGGGGCTTCTACAGAACGTGCAAAAAATTGTGCCGAAATTATTAACGAACGCCCTCTAATAGTAAACCCGATTATAGATAAACTATTAAATCTTTTTGTGCTAGTTTTAAGGCAAATGGAAAATGGAAGGAAAGTGCTAGAACTCGCTCCTAAACATGAAAATGGTTATTTCTATGAACAAGCCAAAACTTCAATTAAATTATTCAAAATTGGGGAATGTGATATTAATGATCATTCTAATGAAAATGTAAGAAACTTGCGAATTAATCTACTTCATAATCTGTCTCTTATACACATCT